>WQSU01000197.1 GCA_009787675.1 Lentimicrobiaceae bacterium | reverse complement strand
TTTTTTACTCATATATTTTTTTGTGCGCAAAATTAAGTATTTCAACGTTTTATACCAATTTGCAGCCTAAATTTTGTCCATTACCCCGAAATTGATAAGTTTTGTGCAATTTTAAAAAAAGAATATTTTTACGCCTTCATTTCTAAAAAACATGAAATTATCTAATTACCAACAAACCAATAAGAAAGTCGTAAAAAATCACAAAAAACAGAAAGCAACTTCAAAAAAGGGAAAAAGTTCTGAGAAGGAAAGCAAAGGAAATAACGGAGTAACTTTTTGGAGTGCATTGAAAAGCAAACGTATGATACAAGTGTATGGCGTTTTGCTGATGACATTTGCAATTCTATTGGGCATTTCAATCGTTTATACCTATTTTAATTACGCTTTGGTTGCCTCTTTTGTGGAATCGGAAACCGGACAGATTGGCAATCCTGTGGGGGTAATCGGCGCTTATTTAGCCCACTTTTTTATTGGTAAAACATTTGGTTTCTTCTCGTTAGGTTTTGTGCTACTGTTTTTTATATATGGTTTTAAGTTAACATTTGAGCGCTCTATTCTTCCTCCATTTTTAACTACCCTCGCAGCGCTCATCACCATGGCGTGGTTTTCCACTGTTTTTGGTTGTTTTTTAGCAGACAGCAATGCGGCTTATGTCTCAGGTCCTTTTGGGAATGAAGTTTCCCGTATTCTTATTGAACACACACAACCTTGGGGCGCAGGGCTCATCCTTTTTGCCATGTTTATCATTATTTTAATACTTTTCTACAATATTTCTCCAAAGAAAATGCTGGAAGTGGTGGCGGCAGGAGGAAAGAGGATTGCGGAAGGACTGGAGCAAAAGGGAGAAAGCAGAAAACAGGAAGCAGAAAGCAGAAAGCAGAAAACAGAAAAGGAAGAATCTCACCTCTCACCTCTCACCTCTCATTCCTCATCAAACACCTCTCATTCCTCACCTCTCTCCTCTACTCAAAAACTGCCCGGATTGTATTTAGAAGACATTAACGAGTTGCGAGAAGAGTATGATAATAAAGGGGTTACTTTTATCGGAGCTGGAGCGAACATCGAGAATAAAGGAAACAGCGAAGAGGCAGAGTTTAAGATTGTTTCTGCGCCGATTAAAGAGTTTGAAGAAGAGGTAGTAGAGGGATTAGATGATGAGGGGGAAACAGAGGATTTGAGATTCCTCGCTTCGCTCGGAATGACGGAGGAAAATGCTGAAAATACATTGGAAATGCCCTTGGAGGATTATGATCCTTGTTTAGATCTTTCGATGTATAAATTTCCGGAAATGGATTTGTTGAATGACTACGAAATTAAGGAGATGGACAGAGAGACAATTATGGGTGAGCTGCGGGAGAATAAAGACAAGATTGAAACCACACTTCGGCATTTCGGCATTTTGATTAAGCAAATTTCCGTAACAATGGGACCCACAGTAACTTTGTATGAAATTGTGCCCGCCGATGGGATTCGCATTTCAAAAATTAAGAATTTGGAAGATGATATCGCGCTGAATTTGGCGGCTTTGGGAATTCGTATTATCGCGCCTATTCCGGGAAAAGGAACCATTGGGATTGAAGTGCCTAATAAAAACGCGCAAATCGTCTCCATGAAAGAGATTATTAACTCCGAAAAGTTTCAACACAGCAAATATGACTTACCCATTGGCTTGGGGAAAACAATTAGCAATGAGCCTTTTGTGGTGGATTTGTCGAAGATGCCCCACTTGCTCATGGCGGGCGCCACAGGACAAGGTAAATCAGTAGGACTCAATGCTATTATCACTTCTTTGCTTTATAAAAAACACCCGTCCGAACTCAAATTTGTATTGGTTGACCCGAAGAAGGTAGAGTTTACGCTCTATTCCATTATTGAGAAGCACTATTTGGCAAAACTTCCCGATGCGGAAGACCCTATCATCACCGATACTAAAAAAGTGGTGCAAACGCTTAATTCTCTTTGTGTTGAAATGGACACACGCTACGATTTGTTGAAGCTGGCAAAAACGAGAAATATCAAAGAATATAATCTTAAATTTTGTAAGAGACAACTTTCTCCTGCTTTGGGGCACCGCTATTTGCCTTATATTGTGCTGATTATTGATGAGTTTGGAGATTTAATCATGACGGCGGGCAGGGAAGTAGAAACCCCCATTGCGCGTTTGGCGCAGTTGGCACGCGCTATTGGTATTCACTTGATTATCGCAACACAAAGACCCTCCGTGAACATCATTACCGGTACCATTAAAGCCAACTTTCCGGCACGTTTGGCATTCCGAGTCTCCTCCAAAATTGACTCGCGCACCATTTTAGACGGAAACGGCGCCGACCAACTTATTGGAAAAGGAGATATGTTGCTTTCTACCGGCAGCGACCTCATCCGCCTGCAATGCGCTTTTGTGGATACACCCGAAGTGGAAAAAATAGCCCAATTTATTGAAGAACAACAATCTTACCCCGAAGCCTTTATGCTCCCTGAATATGTAATGGAAGAAAAAGGAAAAGGCGGAGAGGATGATTTTATTGATACCGGCGAAATTGACCAGATGTTTGTAGATGCCGCCAATTTAATTGTGCAAACGCAAATGGGATCTACTTCATTAATACAGCGCAAATTAAAACTCGGGTACAACCGCGCCGGCAGGCTTATGGATCAGTTGGAAGAATTTGGTATTGTGGGACCAGCCATGGGCAGCAAAGCCCGTGAGGTGAAAGTGAAAACCAATGAAGAACTGATGCAGATCTTTAAACGGATGGGACTATTTTAATCTACTTATTTATTATGAAAAAATTATTTGATTCTTTTGCCATTTGGATAGCAATATCCATCGTTACATCATTATGTCTTAGAATAATAGAGTTTATCTCCATCTTGCAATATCATCCTCTTTTTGATGGTTTGATAAAATACACGTTTTTAGGATGGGGAAACGATATGATTATCTGGAGTTTGTTATTATTTCTCTTATTCCCTGTTTATTGGCTTTTGCATAAGTTTACAAAAATTGCCAATCTTCTTTTTCTCATTCTTTTCTCCTTTTTAATCATCATTCATGTTTTGTTATTGCAATACTATGCTTATATGTTGACCCCCTTAAGCGAATTCTTTTGGGTTTATTTTCCTAAAGAATTGATTTTTACTGTCGGTAGTTCAAATGTGAGCTATATTTTTCCTGTAATTTGTTGTATAGTAGGATTATTCATCCTGTTTTTATTCTATTATTTCTTTCTTAAAATAAGATTTCAAAAAAACATGGTTTATTTTTTACTGTGTGTAAACCTTATGTTTACAATTGGTTATGGATATGCCTATCATTATTTTTCAAAAGTGGATGAAAAACAGATTCCCTATTCAATTTTAAAAAACAAATCGCAGTATTTTTGTAAAAAAAGTTTAAAATATTTTCTTATTGGAACTCAAAAAGATACCGTTATTAATGAGGAAGGAAGGGCAAAACTTTTTCCTCATAAAATATTTTTTGACAAAGAGTATCCTTTACTTTCCCTTACGAATTATGAGGATGTGTTAAGTCCTTATTTTCAAGCTGCTGGTAGCAATCCCAACATTGTTGTTATCATTGTGGAAGGTTTGGGCGAGCGTTTTATGGGAAAATATAGAGGTGTGGAATTGATGCCTTTTTTGAGTGGGTTATCGGAAAAAAGCCTCTATTGGAAAAACTGCATTGCCTCTTCCGAACGCTCTTTTGGGGCGCTTCCTTCCATACTGGCTTCTGCGCCTTACGGTGAAAAAGGGTTTGCCTTTTTATATCAAGACACTACCTCACTGTCTCTTATGAATTTGTTGTCTTCGCACGGCTACTTTTCTGCGTTTTTCTACGGGCAACCCGACTGGTTTCACGATTCGGGACCCTATTTGCGACGAAACAGCACCAACCGTATCGAACACGCCTACACCTTCCCTGAAAAATATCCTAAAATCATGGTGGGAGATTATTTTTGGGGATTAAATGATAAAGATTTGGTTACACGAACGTTAGAGGTCATTGACAGCTTGCCTCAAAGCTCTCGAATAGATATTATCTACACGGGAAGTACCCATTCGCCATTTATCATCAGTCAGTCTGAACTTTATGCAAATCGTTTGAAACATTTGGTTGCGGGGAATCTCTCAGACTCCAAAGATATTTCATTCTTCACGCAATATAAATCCTATTTTGAAACCCTCCTTTTTGCCGATGATGCACTTCAAAATCTTTTTGCCGGATATGAACAACGTCCTAATTATGAGAACACTATATTTATCATTACGGGTGATCACACCATGAGTGAAATTCCTATTGAAAATGTGTTTGATCAATATCATGTGCCTCTGCTCATCTACTCTCCAAGATTAATAAAACCGGAAGTTTTTCTGAGCGTTAACTCGCATCTTGATATTGCGCCAACGCTGTTGGCATTTCTGCAAACCCAACATAATATTCCATTGCCCAAAAGCAACGCTTTCATTGGCAAGTCATTAGATACGTGTCGGAGTTTCCGTTGCCTTCAACCCATTCTCATGATGAACGGAGAACGTGAAATTGAGCCTATTGTTTATGATAAATATCTGATTATTAATAATCTTTTATATGAATTAGATAAACAACTTACGCCTACAGCCATTTCAAATGAAGAAGTAAAAAAATATATGCAAAGCCTTGCAAAAAATTTCACTGCACTCAATAATTACACGTGGATGAACAATCGATTGGTGGCGGTAGAGGTTTATCGGCAGGAGGTGAAGGGGTATTAATATACCTCATCGCGCTTTTCTATATTATCTACTTCTATTTCCTGACTTCGACACTTTCAAAAAGTTAAATTTATAACAGTTTCTGAATTAATGATTTAAAGATTTTGCGTCACCCAAAAT
>WQSU01000196.1 GCA_009787675.1 Lentimicrobiaceae bacterium | reverse complement strand
CGAAGCATTTCAGGCAAACCGCATGAAGTTGCGCTTCAAAGACGAAAACGGAAAGACCCGATTGGCACACACCTTAAACGGTAGCGCCTTAGCCCTCCCACGCATCATGGCTGCCTTGTTAGAAAACAACCAAACCGACTCAGGAATTTTGATCCCCAAAGCATTACAAAGCTATACGGGATTCGAGAGGGTTGAGTAATTAAGAATTAAGAATTAGGAATTAGGAATTAGGAATTAAGAATTAGGAATTATGAAAAAATCCCCCTCTTTCAGCATCTTTATTATTGGCGCATTATTTTTTGTATTTGGGTTTGTAACATGGTTAAACAGCGTGCTGATACCGTTTCTAAAAACTGCTTGTGAACTGAGCGCTACGGAAGCTTCGTTAGTACCGTTTGCTTTTTATATTTCCTATTTTGTGATGGCAATACCTTCATCTGCCATATTAAAAAGAACAGGGTTTACCAACGGGATGGCGTTAGGGCTCATCATCATGGCAATTGGTTCATTGTTGTTCATTCCTGCGGCGCTGCAACGAAACTACCTGCTATTTCTATTCGGATTGTTTACGCAAGGCACCGGATTAGCATTATTGCAAACAGCTACCAATCCATACGTTACAATTCTCGGTCCTATTGAATCTGCCGCGCGGCGCATCAGCATCATGGGCATCTGCAATAAAGTTGCCGGCATGATTGGTGTGCTGGCGCTCGTTTCCGCACTCTTCTCAGGAACAGAACATCTCATGGCAAACTTCGATTCCATTACCAATGCGGCATTGCGCGAACAGGTTTTGCAACAACTTTCTATTAGCGTTATTTTTCCCTATTTAATTATGACTGCCGTATTGGTGGGACTGGTGTTATTTATTAAAGTAGCCAAACTTCCTGAAATTTTTGAAGAAGAACAGGAGGAATCGCAATCATCACACCATTCCATTTTCGCCTATCCCTATTTGTGGTTCGGCATTGCGGCAATTTTCTTCTATGTGGGCGTTGAAGTGGTTGCAATTGATTATTTGATCATCTATGCCAACGACTTGCAAATCCCTACGGAGGTTTCCAAATATTACCCTGTGGCGGCGCTATCGGCGCTGGTAGTAGGATATCTGATTGGCATTGCATTGGTACCTAAAGTGCTTTCGCAGCGCATTTCATTAGTTATTAACAGCATACTTGCCCTTACACTTCTTGTTATTGCCCTATGCGCTACCGGAAAAATTTCGATTTATGCCATTATAGGTTTAAGTTTTGCGCACGCCATAATGTGGCCCGCAATATGGCCACTCTCTATCCATAACTTGGGAAAACATACCAAATTAGCTTCCGCATTTTTAATTATGGGTATTGCCGGCGGTGCCGTTTTACCGGTCATTTACGGTGCAGTATCCGACAGTTTCGGAACGCAATGGGCTTATACGGTCATGTTTCCCGGATATGTTTATTTAGTGTTGTTTGCTACTTTTTTATGCAAAATAAAAAAATGGTAGCACATTTTATAAAATGGTGTACATTTGCGACCGCAAAATTTACATCCCATTATGTTGAAAAAAGTCATACTCTTACTATTAATTGGCTGCATTGCAGTCTCCGGATTTGCACAAAAATCTAAACGGAAATCATCTCAAAAAAACCCAAAAAACAACTATTTTGTCATGTTAATTAACGGAGAAGAAACGCCGGCGTACAGCTATTGTCCTGGCGATTCGATCCTTTTTGACTTTGCGGTTTTGGATCATAATATTAAAGATTTTACTTACTGTTGGAGTGAACCTTTTCACCACATCAACATTTGCGATTCTACGCCTATTAAAATAGCATTTCCTATTACTACGGATTATCCGTCGCTTAGTACATTTAAGATTTCTATTACATTTATGCCTAAAGATACCACTGTTCTTAAGGATACTTTAACTTTAACTACAGAAATTACTGTTGACTTTATCCGTACTATTATGGAAACTAACGTTTGTCAGGGCAGAGATATTACGATAACTACCAATACGCACGGCGATTTTACAATTACCAATGTACAAAACAACATATTGGACATTCCACCCGATACCTTGCAGTCTGCAACAGGGTGCGACAGTTTGGTGCACTGGCATGTCATAATGGATCCTTATGTTGAAAAAAAACACGAAATAAGTTCGTGCGATTCGGTAGTTTGGGAGGATATTATTATAAAACGCCCTGACCATTTTGATGGCGATTATAAGACGACTGTAGAGCGCATTTATTTTGCCAACGACCCCAATAGCAGTTGCGACACATTGAAAATATTAACCGTTATCATTATTGACACGAATAAGGATAGTCTATCTATTAGATTCGACCAGAAGGCATTTTGCGATGGACCGGATATGGGAGGAGAGCTTAATTTGGAAACCAACTTTACAGCTTTTTACTGGACACACGTAGATACAGACAGTTCCTCCACCGTTTTTGAAAAAAATTACCCGATCGAATATCCGGGGACATACATCGTGCGGGCATATATGGATACAAGTTTGTATGATACCCTTAAAAATTTACGCATTGTAAACTGCTTCCTCATGGCAGATACTTTGGTGACAGATTGCGACTTAGTGATTCCCAATGTTATTACGCCGGGCAATGACGGCAAAAATGATGTACTGGGTATTAAAAAACTAAATCCTGCAAGAGAAAATGAATTAACCATTTACGACCGCTGGGGAAAAACGGTTTTCCACCAGAAAAATTACAAATGTATTTTCAAAGGAAATCAATATCTAAACATTGAAGATGCTTTTGACGGGAAATCAAGAAGCGGGCAAAAACTTCCGGACGGAATTTACCACTATGCTTTTAAATATGCGGCAATTCCTAAAGGTAAAACCTATACGGGGGCGATTACCATTCTTAATGAAAAATAAACTAAATAATATATGTCTTCCTTTCAAACCGATAGAATTACTCTCGAAGGTGTTACTTTCGACGATTTGTTGTTAATTCCAGCCTATTCGGAAGTGCTTCCAAAAGAGGTGGTCTTAACGACCCAATTTTCAAGAAATATAGCATTGAACCTGCCCTTTATTTCGGCAGCTATGGATACCGTGACGGAAGCCAAAATGGCGATCTCTATTGCACGCGAAGGCGGCATCGGCGTGATTCATAAGAATATGACGATTGAAGAACAGGCAAAACAGGTAAAATCTGTGAAACGTGCTGAAAATGGAATGATTAACACGCCCGTTACCATTCTGCCTAACAAAACGGTTGGCGATGCACTGAAATTGATGGCAGAATATAAAATTGGCGGAATTCCCGTGGTGGACGAAAATTACAAGTTAGTAGGTATTGTTACCAACCGCGACCTCCGTTTCGAAAAGGATTTTAACAAAGCTATTCATTTGGTAATGACCAAAGACAATCTAATAGTTACCAAGCGAGACATCAATCTTGACCAAGCAGGCGATATTTTGCAAAAGCATAAGATTGAAAAGTTGCCGGTGGTGGATAACGATGGTAAACTATTGGGACTCATCACCTATAAAGATATTACCAAAGCCAAAGACAAACCGTTTGCCTGCAAAGACCTGCAAGGGCGTTTGCGTGTAGCCGCCGGCGTAGGAATCTCTTCCGATACGGCAGCCCGCATTGAAGCATTAGTAAAGGCAGGTGTGGATGCTATTGTTTTGGATTCTGCCCACGGACACTCGAAAGGTGTGATTGAAACTCTGAAAACCATCAAAGCCAAATATCCCAATTTGGATGTTGTGGTAGGTAATATTGCCACGGCTGAAGCCGCCAAAGCATTGGTGGCTGCGGGCGCCGATGCCGTAAAAGTGGGCATTGGACCCGGCAGTATCTGCACCACCCGCGTGGTGGCAGGCGTGGGCGTACCGCAAGTGAGCGCCATCTACGAAGTGTTTAGCGCCATTAAAGATTGCGGCATCCCCATCATTGCCGACGGCGGCATAAGATATTCAGGAGATATTGTGAAAGCGCTGGCTGCCGGCGCCGACTCGGTGATGCTGGGCAGCCTGTTAGCCGGTGTGGAAGAATCGCCGGGCGAAACCATCCTCTTTAACGGTCGTAAGTTTAAGAGCTATCGCGGCATGGGCTCCTTGGAAGCCATGCAAAGAGGCTCGAAAGACCGCTACATGCAAGGCGATGTGGACGACGTAAAAAAACTCGTCCCCGAAGGAATCTCAGGTAGAGTGCCTTACAAAGGCGACCTGTTTGAAGTGATTTACCAAATGGCAGGTGGTTTGCGCGCCGGCATGGGATACTGCGGCGCCCAAAAAATCAGCAATCTGCACCAAGCCCACTTTTGCCGAATCACAAACGCCGGTGTTGCCGAAAGCCACCCGCACGACATCACCATTACGAGCGAGGCGCCCAATTATTCGCAAGGAAGCTAAAAGTCATACTGAAGCAGCAAATTCACCCGATGCGCATGCCCTTTAACATGGCTTAAATTACACCGTTCGCCCCATAGAAACTCAATGCCCACGTTGGCAAAATCATAAAAATTCCAAAAAGTATTCACGGCAAAATATTGCCCATATTTGTAATACCAGGGTACATATTGCTCATAAAAAGCCTCATTGCCTTTCGGTGTTTCCAATTTTGTAATCCCGTAAATCACATTGGAGTGAATCTTCTTTGTCCAATATTGTTGCAACGCTAAATATCCGCCATACATCCACACCGTATTTATTTTTTTACTCTTAAAATCCGGAAGCAACTCATAATTAAACAACGACAAGTCTTGAATATAAGTAGCAATTCCCCTGCCGCCATCAACCTGATAGTAGAGTTTCGCTTCCTTCCACAAATTAAAAGTGCCGCTGAGCGATACTCCACCGCCGGTAATATAAAGCGACTTTTTGTTTTGCGTAGAATCGCCATAATTGATCATACTCAGCAGCGCGCCC
>WQSU01000195.1 GCA_009787675.1 Lentimicrobiaceae bacterium | reverse complement strand
GCCTTTTCTGTAACTACTGGTTCGGCGGGNTCAGAGGTGAGAGGTGAGGAATGAGAGGTGGATTCCTCCATCATCTCATCATCAAATCCTACAATCATCTCATCATCAGCATCTTCTTCTTCCATCTCAGGTAACGCCTCCATTGGAACAATTCTGGTTATGTTTTTAAAAGCAATTCGTTTTCCTCGAGCTTTAAGGCTCATGAGTTCCACAAAATCAGCGCATGCGATGGTTGTCATTTCTGTCTCTTCAGGATTTTTTTCATAATATTCCACTTCCACTTGCGGAAAGGTGTCGTAGCTGATGAAAATGGGGCGAATCTGTTTTTCATCGCCTAAAAAGTCAACTTTTTTATCGGTGAGTTCAGGGATGAAACGTTTCATGTAAACTTTTCCATCTTCCTTATTTTCATAAATGGCAGTAATTGGTTTTTTGGGGTTAAACTTTTGAATAACAGAGAGATTATCTTCAAAGTGCGTGGAAAGGTCAAACCCCGTAATGCGATAGTTTCCGTTTTGATAAATAGAGATAATTTTATCACTTTCTTTAAAAGCTCCCAACAAATCGCCACGTTCATCGGTATTTAATCGCATCACAATAGAATCGAAATAAATGTTAATGGCACTCAATGTTGAAACGCCTTTGGAGATAATTTCAATTTTTCTTACCGGATTTTTCGATAGAATATTGCCTTGCGAAGCACGTCCTTTTATGGCTATTGTGGCAAAATCGAAGTCGAATTGCGTTTTCTTGAGTTTGGCTTTGGCTTTTAGAACAACCCTCACTTTTTCGGCTTCTCCGTTCGGATTGGACGTAAGGTAAACCACCTTTGTGCCCGCGGCGCCTTTGGTTAAGTCGTACTCTTTGTCTCGAGTTACGCCGCCCACAGAAAACCTTTTCACCATCGCTTTGCCATTGTATCCATCAGCATACACCATGTTGTAAACGGTTCGGTCATCATTTCTTTTAAACACATCTACATGGATAATATCTTTTCCAAAGAATTGTTTGTCAGAGACTTTGCTTACCATAAAAGTGCCATTATCCCGAAATACCACAATTTCGTCAATGTCGGAACAGTCGCATACATATTCCACCTCTTCATCTTTTTTGAGAGCGATGCCCACAAACCCCTCTTTTTTATTGACATACAGCTTTTGATTGGCTACGGCAACCGTGGCAGCAACAATGTTGTCGAAGTTCTTAATTTCTGTTTTGCGTTCTCTGCCCTCGCCATATTTATTTTTTAAATTTTCAAAATAGTGGATGGCAAACTCAATGAGATGATTCAAATGGTGCAGCACCTCATCCATTTTGGCTTCAATTTGTGCAATTTTATCATCTGCCTGTTTGATGTCGAATTTAGAGATTTTACGAACCGGTTTTTCACAAAGTTTCAACACATCTTCTCGTGTAATTTCTCTCCTAAACATATCTCTATAAGGGTCAAACGCTTTTTCGATGTTGTCAATTTGTTTTTCCCAAGTGGTGGTATCTTTTTCAAGTTCTTTATAGATTCTTTTTTCAAAGAAGATTTTTTCCAACGACCATTTATGCCAATCTTCCTCCAATTCAGCGAGTTCAATCTCAAGCTCGCGTTTTAAAAGGGTAACGGTGTTTTCGGTATTAATGCGTAAAATCTCTTTCACCGACATGAACTGCGGTTTTCTGTTATGGATAACGCAAGCATTTGGGGAATAAGACATTTCGCAGTCGGTGAATGCGTACAGGGCGTCAATGGTTTGGTCGGGTGAAACGCCAGGTTGAAGATGCAGCAAGATTTCCACTTTCTCAGCGGTATTGTCATCAATTTTCTTAATCTTCAACTTTCCTTTTTCAATGGCAGGTGCAATAGAATTAGTTATGAGTGAAGTAGTTGTAGTTCCATAAGGAATTTCGTGGATCACCAATATTTTCTTATCTACAATGGTAATTTTAGCGCGGTTTCTAATTTTGCCGCCTCTAAGTCCATCGTTATATTTAGAAACATCCACCGTGCCGCCGGTAGGAAAATCGGGGTAGATTTCAAAATCCCTGTTTTCCAAAATAGCAATAGAGGCATCAATGAGTTCAATGAAATTATGTGGTAAAATCTTGGTAGCCAAGCCTACCGCAATTCCTTCCACGCCTTGAGCCAGCAGTAGCGGGAACTTCACCGGCAAAGCAATCGGCTCTTTGTTGCGCCCATCGTACGACAATTTCCACTCGGTAGTTTTGTGATTAAAAATCACTTCAATGGCAAACTTGGTCAGTCTGGCTTCAATGTATCGTGGTGCAGCCGCTTCATCTCCGGTAAAAATATTCCCCCAATTTCCCTGTGTGTCAATGGCAATCTCTTTTTGCCCCAGTTGCACCATGGCGTCTCCAATAGAGGCATCACCGTGCGGGTGATACTTCATGGTATTCCCAATAATATTCGCAGCCTTGTTGTAGCGCCCATCTTCTAATTCATTCATAGAATGTAGAATACGACGTTGCACGGGTTTTAAGCCATCGTAAAGATCGGGAACAGCGCGGTCTAAAATAACATAAGAGGCATAGTCAAGAAAATAGTTTTCAAACATAGATTGCACAAAAATAACTTTGTGCAGGTCGTTGTTGTTTTCTAATTTTTGAGTCTCATGTTCTTCTTCTTGCTCTGAATTGAGTATATTTTCTTCTACGTTCATTCTTAATTTTTGTTAGTAATTTCCAGCGTGTTATTGGAATTTAAATACCAATACTATATAAATATTCAGGTGCATAATCAGCGCCATTTTCCCATTCTATGGTATTGTACTTAATTTGGAAAGATTTAAAATTGTCTAATTGGCGTAGAGATTGATAAACAGCTCCATTGAGTTCATTTTGTAAATCAACAGTTTTAATGATGCCATTATTAAATGTGAGTTTAATACGGTAATGATCCAAATATTCGGCTTGTGCAACTTCTAAAAACATAATTATTTACGATAAAGGTACAATTTGTTTTAATGTTTCTCCTCTTTGTGCTTTTTCCCATTCTTGAAACAATTCTTCTCTGTGAATTTCCAACCATTCAAAAACCATTTTTAATGCGCGTTGAGGCATATTTCCTGTAACAATCCCATCCTTTATAGTTATTGTAGTTTTATAATCCCCATACCATACATGAAAATGTGGTGGTGAATGATCTTTGAAGTTCATTAATATAATTAACCCATAGAATGTACTTATTTGAGGCATAGTTTTATCAATAGTCAGCGGCGAAAATATAGGAATTATTTTATCTTAATAAATATTTTTTCAGATATAAATATTAACTTTTTTTAACACACTATTACGAACGTTTAAAAATATTAATTACATTTGCAGCCCATAACATACCTCTATATTATGACCTCATTAGAACTCGAACAATTTGAAAATCAATTTATTCCTTTGCGAAAGAAGAAATCGCGGATGCGTTATCGTGTAGCAGTAATTGGCGGAGGAACATGGGCAACCGCTATTATCAAAATACTGTCTACCAATTTAGAACACTTTAATTGGTGGGTGCGCGAGGAAGAAATTGTGGAAGGTATTACAAGATACGGACATAATCCCCTCTATTTAAGTTCTGTCTTCATAAATCCTAAAGAAGTTAAGGTAACTCAGGATATCCGTAAAGCGGTAGCCAATGTGGATTATATTGTTATAGTAACTCCCTCAGCTTTTTTACACAAAACGTTAGAGCCGCTGCAAAAAAGCAGGATGAACCGAAAAAAAGTAATTATCGCGGTTAAGGGGATTGTTCCTGAAACCATGCAAGTGATAACAGAGTATCTTCACTCGGAGTTTGAAATTCCGTACTACAATATGGCAGTGATCAGTGGTCCTTCTCATGCTGAAGAAGTGTGTCAGGAAAAACTATCTTTTTTAACTTCTGCCTCTCCCAATTTAGAACTTGCCGAAACAGTAGCCCGTTTCTTTAAAAATCGCTATGTAAGAACTTCTGTAAGTGGTGATATAAAAGGAGTTGAGTTGGCAGTAGTGCTAAAAAACATCTATGCCTTGGGCGCCGGCATCTATTCCGGTTTAGGCTATGGCGATAATTTTATTGCCTGCTACGTTTCCAATTGTTTAAAAGAGATGAAACGTTTTGTGAATCAGATGTATTCTGATGAAGAACGCCAGATGTCAGATTCGGTTTACTTGGGCGATTTGTTAGTTACCGCTTATTCAAGATACAGCCGTAACCGAATGTTTGGCAACATGATAGGGCATGGGTTATCTGTAAAAGTTACACTACTCGAAATGAAGATGGTAGCAGAAGGATACTATGCTGCTTTGTGTGTACATGAAATTAACAAAAATGTAAAAGCCTCTATTCCTATTTTAGAGGCTATTTACAATGTTTTGTATGAAAACTTTCCGGTTTCAATTGAAATGAAACGACTTTCAGAATATTTTATATAGAGATTAGTCTTCTATTCCGAGCATTCCTTTTAATTCAGGATTTTCGTCAAGATTTTTGGCATCATCAGGAAGAAGGAAGTCAACATCTTTAATCTTTTTAGGCGCAACTTTGATGGCTTCTTGTACTAACATACATTCATCGCAATAATCTGGAAGCGGGGTCATTACAGAAAGAGGATATCCTTCTAAGCCGGGGAGTTGCATGCTGTTTAATTTTCCACCGCCAATCTCTTTTGTTACATAAAGAATAAGTTCCGTGCTTGAATCATCTTCTAAATTGGTGGTTGTAGCCACCACTTTTTGACATTTATAGCCACAAATTTCTTTATATTCATTTTCATAATTGAAACTGAAATCATTTAATTTCATTTTTTCCTTATGTTTTTCGGCGGATGTTTTCATATAATATTTTCCCATTCCCATGATTTCAATAACAAATATTGAGGTTTCTTTATCGCCATCCCAAATCATTGTGGTAGCTCCTCCTTCAAAGGTTTGCACTTGTTTAAATTTATTGCCGAGTATGGAAACCACAGCAG
>WQSU01000194.1 GCA_009787675.1 Lentimicrobiaceae bacterium | reverse complement strand
ATATATTTTGTCGAAATGAATGCCCAAACGCTGATAGGTTTTTTCAAACCCGTTATACACCCAGCCATTCATTTGCGCCCAAATTCCTCTCACTTCAGGGTCATTTTCTTCCCATTTTCGCAACATTTCTTGCGCCCGATGCATTAATTGCGATTTTTTTAGCGCCTCTTCTTCCGAAACATCTTGCGAAACCAACCCTGCCACCTCTTTTTTAAGTTCCAGATCAAAAATCACATAATATTTTCCAACCAAATGGTCGCCTTTGATGCCGGCGCTTTCAGGCGTTTCATTATTGCCAAACATCATCCACGCCAACATTGATTTGCAAATATGAATTCCCCTGTCATTCACCAAATTAACCCGAATCACTTTGCTTCCGCATGCTTCTAAAATATTCGCCACCGCATTTCCCAGCAAATTATTACGAATGTGCCCCAAATGCAAAGGCTTGTTGGTGTTGGGGGAGGAGTATTCGATGAGGAGAGGTGAGGAATGAGAGGTGAGGGGTGAGGAATGAGAGGTGAGGTTGGTAAGCCAAATAGTATCTTGTAGAGAAAGGTTCAGAAAGCCTTTAATGACATTAAAATTTTCAATAAAATCAGGGTGTTTTGTCTTTAGTTTTTCGCCTAATTCGGTGGCTAACTGTTCGGGAGATTTGCGCGCGGCTTTCACGTATGGGAATACCACAAAGGTGTAATCGCCCTCAAACTCTTTTTTGGTTTTTTGGATGGTGTTGAAGTCAATAGTTACTTCGTAATCATAGAGTTCAAATAAAATGTTTTGAATGTAAGAGGCTAAAGTTTGTTGGAGTGTCATTTATTATTCGTTTTGTAAAGATTCAAATACATCAAAAAGTTCATCTACAGAGAATTGCCGGGCTACAATTTGGTGTTTCCGATTAATAATGAAGACAGCGGGCGTGTCATTAAAATTAAAAAACTCAACGGCATCATAATTAGGTTCCTCAATGGCATAACTTGTGTTAATCCATTTTAAATTATGTTGTTTGATAAAAGCTACCCAGCGGTCGAAATCTTCCGTAACAGAACACGCAATGACTTCAAAATCATAAAGATCACGATAATTTGAATAAAAATCGTTAAGTACGGGCGTATATTCTGAACAGTGTTCACAATCAGGATCCCAAAACCAAAGAAGCGTATATTTGGCAGTCATATCCGAAGTGGAAACTTTCTTGTGATCAATGGTATAAGATTCAAAAACGGGAATTGTTTCTCCTACCAAATTTTTTCTTTTCCTGTCTGCAATGCGTTGAAATACGTTGATTTCTGAATCGGAAATAAATTCAGATTCTGTTAATTTTGAAACATAATGATCAGTAAGATATACAAATACAGGGTCAAATTTATGGTCGGCAGTAATATAGCAATGAATTAACTTTTTGAGATAAAAATCCCGCACATCCATTTGTGCAGGCGTTGGATTTTCATCTAAAATTCGTTGAAATAGCATTTCGATGCTTGAAATCATATTTTCAGATGTTTGCGGAAAAAGCGATTCCATGAAGAAATATTTTAAGTCAACATCCAATGGAGTGTGCATCAATCGAATGTCTTTAAAATCAACATTGTCAAAATAATGATTGATCAAATACTGATAATACTTTTCAGCGGCTGCGTCCCTGCCATCGGGGCTGCCCCAGTGAAATTCGGGAATGGGTACCGGAATATACTGTGCACGCACAAACTTAGCTAACAACGATTCCGGTGAGGTTTCAATATAGTGTTTAAGACTATTTTCTTCTAAAATATCTTTTTTTAGTTGTTGAAAAACAATATTTTCATCAGAGTTTAGAAATTCTATGACATTGTTGTTACTATGTATGGTAAATTTTCGGGTATGATCAATGATAAAATCGGCTAAAATGTCTCCATTCCTGTTTTGAATGGAGTAGAATCCGGAGGGTAATTCTTTTTTTAAGTTTTTAAAAAGATATTGCTTTTTGGCATATTTGGCGCTGTCCACCATATAGGGTTTATGTCCATAAATTCCGGTCAGGTATAGATATTTATCACTCACATTTTGAGATTTAAAAGCAATTTCATACCCAGTGTTTGAGAATTGTGAAAAAGATAATAAGGGTAAAAAAAGTGTGTAAAAAATTAAAAGAAATCGTACAAACTGTTTCGTATTCTTCATTTTGTATAAATTTGCGGCAAATTTATAATTTTTCCTACACGGTGGAAACTTATTTTTCTTACAAAAATTATTTGATGAAACAGTTTGGCGCAAGGGCTCAGAAACTCACTATTGACGCGGGTTTTACCTGTCCAAACCGCGATTCAACGAAAGGTTTGAACGGTTGCACCTATTGCGATAATGATGCGTTTAATCCGTCTTATTGCACGCCCCAAAAATCGGTGCAGCAACAAATAGGGGAGGGGATTGAATTTCACAGAAACCGCTATCGCAGAGCCGCATATTATTTGGCTTATTTTCAGGCATATTCAAATACTTATGCTTCGTTAAAGCAATTGAAGGAGATTTATCAGCCTGCCCTTGAGCATCCGCAAATCGCAGGGATTGTGGTGGGTACGCGCCCCGATTGTTTAGAAGATGAAAAATTAGATTTCTTTGCGGAGTTGTCGCAAAAAATGTTTGTTTCTATTGAAATCGGCATAGAATCTATTCATGATGAAACATTACATAAAATTAACAGAGGGCATGATTTTCAATGTGCTGTGGATGCGTTGCAGCGTATCAAAGCGAGAAACCTCCACGCCGGCGCCCATTTTATTTTTGGCTTGCCGGATGAAACCCTTGAAATGTGGTTGGAAGATGTACGCATCATCAACAATTTGCCGTTAGACAGCATCAAATTTCATCAATTACAGATTATTAAGGGGACTCAAATGGAAAAGGAATATTTGGAAAATCCCCAATCGTTTTATCCTTTTACCATGGATAACTACATTACATTTATAGTGGATTTTGTGGAAAGATTAAACCCAGCATTTGCTATTGAGCGCTTTGCTGGTGAAGTGCCGCCGCGATATTTAACTGTAAATAACTGGGGGACAATACGCTATGATATTGTTTTACAGAGAATTATTAGAGAGTTTGAAAAGAGAAAGAGTTGGCAAGGAAAAAAATTACTTACCTCTTGACAAAGCCTTGTTTGTTGTGTATATTTGCCGCGACATTGACGCTGGGAAATTTTTCTTTTATAAATATACTAATATTTTGAAATTCAGATATTTAATTAAAAAAAAAGTCAGCATCCTTTGCAAACCTAATCTATTATTCACTAAATCTTACCAAAAATGAACAATTTAACTCAAAATCAAACTCCTACCTTTGAAAGTGTTTGGGCGGCTTTACAGGAAACTGATCGTATGATGTCTGAAGGCTTTGCTGAAATACATCGACTATTTAAAGAATCAAGAGAAAACGCAGAAAAAGCAGAAAGAGACAGAATAGAAAGAGCAGCAAAAGAAGAAAAAGAGAAAGCTGAAAAAGCAGCAAAAGAAGAAAAAGAGAAAGCTGAAAGAGCAGCAAGAGAAGAAAAAGAGAAAGCTGAAAGAGCAGCAAAAGAAGAAAAAGAGAAAGCTGAAAGAGCAGCAAAAGAAGAAAAAGAAAAAGCTGAAAGAGCAGCAAGAGAAGAAAAAGAGAAAGCTGAAAGAGCAGCAAGAGAAGAAAAAGAGAAAGCTGAAAGAGCAGCAAAAGAAGAAAAAGAAAAAGCTGAAAGAGCAGCAAAAGAAGAAAAAGAAAAAGCTGAAAAAGCAGCAAAAGAAGAAAAAGAAAAAGCTGAAAAAGCAGCAAAAGAAGAAAAAGAAAAAGCTGAAAAAGCAGAAATAGCAGCTTTAGAGCGAATAGTGAGAGAAGAAAGAGAAAAAGCAGAAAGAGAGAGAATCGAAAGAACAGAAAGAGAGATAGCTGCCTCTGAAAAACGAATGAAAAGAATGGAAGAGACTATCGGCTCATGGGCGAATAATTTTGGCTCATTTGCTGAAGAATATTTTTTTAATTCTTTTGATTATGGACAACAAATTTTTTTTGGAGAAACATTCGACACCATTGAAAAAGATTTAAAACCTAAATCCAAAAAACTTCAAGATGAATATGATCTTGTTTTGTTTAATTGTTCTTCAGTGGCTATTATTGAAGTGAAGTTTAAAGCACATAAAAATGACCTGCCTAAAATTCTAAAAAAAGCAGAAACTTTTAGAATATTATGTCCTGATTATAAGGATTTTAAAATTTATCTTGCTTTAGCTTCCATGTCTTATTATCCAGAATTAGAACAAGAATGTATAAAGCAAGGTATTGCATTCATAAAACAGGTGGGTGATATTGTGGTGATTCATGATGCACATTTGAAAGTGTTTTGAAGCAGAAAAACAGTACCATTTATTTATAAAATGCAGAAAGATAAATATATCAATTAACAATGAAAGAATCCAAAAACATCCTCATCACCGGCAGTAACGGACAATTGGGCAAGTGTTTGCACAATGCCGTGGAAAATTATACAACGATTAACCATAATTTCTTCTTTACCGACATTGAAGAGTTGGACATTACCGACATTTGCGCCGTCTCCGCTTTTGTTCTTGAACATAAAATTGACTGCATCATCAATACTGCTGCCTATACTGCTGTGGATAAAGCGGAAAGCGAGCCTGAGCAAGCATTCGATATTAATAAGGTTGGCGTTTGGATTTTATCCCATATCTGCATGGAACAGAATACTTTCTTAATACATATATCCACCGATTATGTGTTTGATGGAAAGGCTACTAAGCCATACAAAACGAATGCGCGAACTTGTCCTGTTTCTGTTTACGGTATGTCGAAACTGGCAGGAGAGAAAGCCATTTTGGAGGCGCAAATTCCGAGTGTTATTATTAGAACTTCGTGGCTCTATTCGCAGTATGGACATAATTTTGTGAATACGATGCTGCGATTGGGCAAAGAAAAAACAGCGCTTAATGTAG
>WQSU01000193.1 GCA_009787675.1 Lentimicrobiaceae bacterium | reverse complement strand
AGTTAAGCCCGATTGCGCCAATGGTACTGCCCTAACCGGTGGGAGAGTAGGTCGTCGCCCAATACTTTAGCCTCACAGAAATGTGAGGCTTTTTTTTATAGCTTCTTTGACCCTTTTTGGAATGTATAATGCTTCTACTATCATAGTAATCGTCTTACTTTTTGTTTGTACACTAAATATTTTTGTCCATGTTCTTTGGTTAAAAAATCTTCTTCAAGTTGTTACCAATTCTGTTTTCCTTTTTGTATCAATTCCAAAATGTTGTGCCAAGTAGGAAAAAACGCATAGACAACAACATAAACAAATAATGCTATTAGCACCAATTTAAAATATAAACCAAGCGAAACTACATTAATTTCTCAACTACGTATAAGTTGAACTATTTTCAAATACAACAAATATGCCGCGCTTTCAGCGCTTTAACGTACTATAATTGTTTTGGATGCACCCGAGTGTTTCAGTCCGTACAGTTATTGTCTATGATTGTGGGGTGGGGGTAGGTGCCGGAAAAAATATTTTTAGACGAAGTTAAGAAGTTATGGAATCATAAAAAGAGGGGGAGATAACGCTGGATGGATGAGGGGATATGACCGGAGTATGAAAAATATTTTTTATTCATCTTCTTTCCACCGTTGCAAAACTTCATTAAATCTCAAAGGATTACGAACTACAAAACGTTTAATAACCAAATGCAACACCACAAAATTGATAAGTCGGGCAAATAAACCCTTACGTTTGCGTTTGTGGATCGCTTGATAAAATTGGTCTTTTCGCTCTATTTGTTTTAGCACTTTTGTATGCGCAAACGGATTGGAATTATGGTTCAATTGTATCACAAATTTTCCGACGGGAATACCACAATCTTATGGTTATGAATTTATTTTCCCGATAATTCGCTTAAATGCGTGATTCCATTTTTATATTTCATGTATATTGTTCATTTATTGCGAATTAGAAAGAAGAGCAGATGGCGTTGAAGTCTTGATAAAAATCAGATAGTCGAAATCATTTGATATTTTGTTTCCCAAAAACTCGTTTGGATCTCCTCCCGTTGATCCAACCAGTCTGTATGCCAATCGTTGAGTTAGCCATTCAGTATCTTTGTTGTTTTCCGATTTTATTCTTTTCAAATCAAGTATAAAAACCGGCTCTTTTAACTGTTCAAGCAAATATTCCAAAGTACCGGGATAGCCTTGCTGAGCATTATAAGAAGTTAGACCGTTGCTGCCAGCAGCCGTAAAACTACCGTCATAGAAAGTGAAACCAAAAGTAATATAGTCATCGCCAAGTTTTTGAGCAAGGTGATAACCCATCATTTGGTCGGTTTTCTGAATGTGCGCATTGTGTGCCCAAATTACAAGTTTTGAATTTGGATTATGCTCTTTTATCCACAAAAAGTTGTCAGCCATACACTTGTCACGCCAGAGGCTACTGTTATTTTCTAAATATTGTTGAATAATGACTATATTTTGTTGCAACCAATCTTTATTTGGGAATGTTTCAATACTGTTCTGCAAAAACGATAGGATTGCATCTATCTCTTTCATCTCGTTTTCGCCTACTGAAGGCATTCCATGGTTATATTGTGCACGAGTTTTAATTTTGACAAGAATTCTTTTGAGGTTAGCTATTCTATTTGTAGCATCTTCGTTTTCTTTGAATGCATCAAGAAGCTCATTTACAGCGCCTTCATGAAATTGCATATCAAAACCTGTGAATGAAATGCGTTGTTTCGGCTGGTTAAACCTGTGCATCCATTCCACCATATTCAATACCTCTTCTGTGCGCCATGTCCAAAAATACATGCCCGCAATCAGTTTTTTTGGGTCGCCTTTTCCCCGAACAATATAATCATTAAGTTTGTACGCCTCCGGCATATTGCCTTCAATGGAAAATATGTCAAAACCATAATTGGTAGCCAAATATTGGATGATGCGGTTCTTCATTTTGAAAATCTCACTTGATCCATGTGAAACCTCTCCCAAAGCAATCACTTTGCTGTTACCAATCAATTTCTTCAAAACCTCAAGGTCTTTTGAGTCGCCGTCATCGGGTTCGTATGTTTTTAGCGGGTAGATGTACTCCCTTAGCTCTTTTTTGTCTTTTCGTGTGAGTTTTACTTTAAGTTTAGGTTCAATCAATTTTTCTCCATTTACGTACAGTTCAAGGTTGTCAAACCACACAACTCCTTCTCCCGAAAACACTCCACCATAATTTATATTTGTAGCCTCGTTGCTTATCTCTATCTTTATGGATACTTGTGTCCATTCATTGTTGCCTGTCAAACCACGGTCATACATATTATCGAAACCAAGTACTTCCATGTTTTCCCCATCAACTCTAAGCCACAGTCCGGCATAGCCGTTTTTTACATCTTTTGTTTTTATCCACCCTCTGTACTCCACATTTTTACCCGCAAAAATCTCAACAGGAAGTGTGCCTGTAAATACACCAAAACTCGTTTCATTTCTTTTGTTCAACTTTTCCATTTTGAGACTAAACAGTCCGCTATGCTTCTCAATACTGTCTAAAGAAATGATATAGCTATGATCTCCTGTGTACCAATATTTAGGCAAACGTGGATTGTCATCTTTGAGTTCAAAATCTAAATTCATGCTATCCTGCACATAACTATTTGTACAGCAGCTACACAAGCAAACAGATACGAAAAAAACGAAAAA
The DNA here is from genome assembly GCA_009787675.1 of Lentimicrobiaceae bacterium. Lineage (GTDB taxonomy): Bacteria > Bacteroidota > Bacteroidia > Bacteroidales > WCHB1-69 > WRNX01. The sequence continues at coordinate 2,376 of WQSU01000193.1, read as the reverse complement.
TCTTTTCATGTGATCTTGATTATATATTTATTTACATTAATGTCCGACAAAAATATATAATAAACATATCTTTTTCCGGATTTTCAAGAAAATTTATCAAATGAATATAATTAAAGAGATGTATTTTTACAAAACTGACTAAATTTGAAAAAGCCCAGCTACGTTTTAGTTTTTTTTGAACTACTGTCATCAGTAAATTGGCTATTAAAATACAGTAAATCTGAATTTTAATAGCATTTTCGTTGTCTCCGAGAAAATATTTTAGTAGATTTTTTTTCAATTGCTTGAATAACAATTCTATTTGCCAGCGTAGTTTGTAAAAGGCGGCAATAAGATCAGGTCGTATTTCAAAAAGAAGTTAAACACTGAAATCTTCTTTTCAAAATAGAAGTTAAAAATAGACCTTACCCTACCTATTTTTTTTCTATCTTCGCCACCTTATTTTTTAACCCTTAAAAATTTCATCATAATTAAATATAAATCAACATGATAAAAGACGATTTTACCGTTAGACACTGTGGTCCGCAAAGCGCAGAAATTGACAAAATGTTACTTGCCTGCGGCGTGAAAACCTTAGACGAACTCATTGAAAAAACAGTGCCGGCTGCCATCCGCCTGCCCGAAAAACTGAATCTTCCCAACGGCTTGACCGAAGGCGAATACCTGCAAACAGCAAAATCTATTCTGTTGAAAAACAAATTGTTTAAATCTTATATCGGCATGGGCTACTACAATACGTTTACCCCTGCCGTGATTTTACGCAATGTTTTTGAAAACCCGGGCTGGTACACTTCCTACACGCCCTACCAAGCCGAAATCTCACAAGGTCGTTTGGAGGCGCTGCTCAATTTTCAAACCATGATTACGGAACTGACGGCTATGCCATTAGCAAACGCCTCGTTGCTCGACGAGGCTACCGCTGCCGGAGAGATGATGCTGATGTTTTACAACAGCCGCAGTCGCGACGCCGTGAAAAACAACGTGCACAAATATTTTGTTTCAGATGATGTGTTCCCGCAAACATTGGGCGTGCTCAAAACCAACGCCGCACCGCAAGGCATTGAAATAGTGATGGGTGATCCTACAAAAATAGAACTTGACCAGACTTTCTTCGGCGCTATGTTGCAATATCCGGGAAGTTGGGGCGAAATCATTAATTACAAACAGTTTACTGCTGATACGCAAGCCAAAGGAATTTTTGTAGGCGTGGCAGCAGACATTTTGGCGCTCACGGTTTTAACCCCTCCGGGAGAATGGGGCGCCGACTGCGTAGTGGGCTCCACCCAACGTTTTGGAATCCCCATGGGCTTCGGCGGTCCTTCGGCAGGTTATTTTGCTTGTAAAGAAGATTTTAAAAGATTACTTCCGGGACGTATTATCGGAATAACAATCGACTCGCAAGAAAATCGCGCCCTGCGCATGGCGCTGCAAACCCGCGAACAGCATATCAAGCGCGAACGCGCCACCTCCAACATTTGCACTGCTTCAGCATTAATCGCCATCATGTCAGGTTTTTACGGCATGTGGCACGGCGCTAAAGGGCTGCGCGAAAAAGCCCTTAAAATGAATGTGCTTGCCGGCGTACTTGCCAACGAAGCTGAAAAATATGGATACAAACAACATAATAAAACATTTTTCGACACTTTGTGTTTTGAAGCGCCACAGGGCATGACCACCGAAGATGTTAAGAAAGTAGCGCTTGCTCACGAAGTTAACTTCTACTATTGGTGCGAAACCTGCTTCTCTTTATCGTTAGACGAAACGGTGAAATTAGAAGATGTGAACTTCATTCTGTCTGTTTTAGCCAAGGCAGCCGGAAAAACATTTGTTCCCTACGTTTGCCAACCCTGCTCACCCGAGTTGAACGTTCCGAAAGAACTACAACGCACTTCTCCTTTCATGCAGCAGGAGATTTTTACCCACTATCATTCCGAAACGGAGATGATGCGTTACATGAAGAAGTTGGAAGTGAAGGACTTGTCGCTCAATCGCGCCATGATACCGTTGGGTTCCTGCACCATGAAACTCAACGCAGCGGCAGAGATGTTGCCGTTAAGCTGGGCAGAAGCGGGCGCATTACACCCGTTTGCACCGGCAGAACAAACACAAGGCTATTTAGAAATGATCAACGAAATGGATGAGTGGATGCAAAAAATTACTGGTTTCAAAGCCATCTCGTTCCAGCCCAACTCGGGCGCAGCGGGCGAGTATGCCGGCTTGATGGTAATTCGCAACTATCACATCGACAGAGGAGAAACACACCGTAACATCTGCTTGATTCCGGCTTCGGCGCACGGTACCAACCCCGCATCGGCAGCTAAGGCAGGCTTGGAAATTGTGGTAGTGAAATCAACCGCCGAAGGCGAAATTGACGTG
>WQSU01000192.1 GCA_009787675.1 Lentimicrobiaceae bacterium | reverse complement strand
TGACTCTAAACGGCTCAACACCTACAACCGCCCCTGCATCATTATTTCTGCTTCGGGCATGATGGAAGCGGGACGTGTAAAGCATCACTTAGCAAACAATATTGACAATCAACGTACTACAATTCTTTCAGTGGGCTATTGCGCCCCCACCACTTTAGGTGCAAAAATTATGCGCGGCGACAAGGAGGTTTCCATTTTCGGCGTAAAATACAAAGTGCGTGCACAACTAACCAGCATTCAATCCTACTCCGGTCACGCAGATTACAACGAATTGTTGCGCTACCTCAACACGCAAAATCCGGAAACTGTGAAGAAACTTTTCCTTATACATGGTGAAGACGATGCTCGCGTTGCATTTTCAGAACATCTTGTCAATGCAGGGTTTAGAAATGTGGCGATTCCGGAGATGGGAGAGGCGTTTGAGATTTAGGCTCAGCATTATATCAATTTCTGAAGTAGTTGTTCTGTCCTTTTTTCTCCTCAAAACTCTTTGCACTATATACCATTTTTCCTGTATAGGGATCAAAACCAAGATAATAGATTGCCGTAGCATAAGTCATGGGGGTAGGTGTGAACCCTTGCGCCTGCTCGGTAAAGAGCCGATTTTTACTTACATCTTTGCTTAACTGCTTCATATCTAAAACAGTGCAATTTGGATGTCCTGATATGAAATAGGGAATTAATTGTTGGTTTTTGTTGTTTTTCTTGTTTAATTGCAGAAATTTGTCGTAAAATTGCAAAAAAGTATCGAAAGTTGGTTTGCGCATGGATTGCAATACGTGAGGTACTGTATGTTCGGGCGCAACCTTTAAGCGTCCGGAGACGTGATTTTTTACAACAGTTTCAAAATAAGCGGTTAACCCATACTTTTTGTCTAATTTTTCATCATTAGTAAGTAACATATCGTAGCGAATTCCACTTCCAATAGTAATTTGTTTTACCCCCGCAACTTGCGACGCTTGCTGATATACCCTTAGTAGCGGATTGTGGTTGCGGTTCAGGTTTTTGCAAATGGAAGGATAGATACAGGAGTAGCGGTGGCAGGTTGTGCAATATTTTTCGTTTTCTCCTTTCATTTGATACATATTAGCGGAGGGGGCGCCCAAATCGCTGATATGTCCTTTAAAGTAAGGCTGTTTCGCTAAGTGTTTCACTTCTTTTAAAATAGAGCTTTCGCTGCGGGAAGCGACATGTTTTCCCTGATGAGCCGAAATGGCGCAAAACGAACAGCCGCCGAAGCATCCTCTATGTATGGTGATGGAGTTTTTGATCATCTCCCAAGCAGGAATATCTCCGCGTTTCAAATATTTGGGGTGTGGGGCGTACATCATTTCTTCGAAAAGCGCAAAATCATCCAATTCGTCAGAAGTTAAGACAGGGTAGGGTGGGTTTTGCACCAGTATATTATCTCCATAATTTTGAGTAATAACACGTTGCATCATTTTGTTTGATTCTCTTTCAAAAGCGCAGAAATTTTTGGCGTAGTTTTTCTTGTCCTCCAACTCTTTTTCAAAAGGAAGAAGTACTAATTCAAGATTGAGATCAGGTTTATGCGTATTAGAAAAAAAAGCAATTTGCGGTATTTTTTGTATATTTTCTCTGATAAACTGCTTGTTTTTGATGAGTTGTGCTATTTTTTGCATGGGTTTTTCCGCCATGCCATAGACCAAAAAATCGGCGTTGCTTTCCCATAAAATGGAGGGTTTGAAACTGTCGCTCCAAAAATCGTAGTGAGAGAAACGGCGCATGGAGGCTTCCACGCCGCCAATAATCACTGGAATGTCAGGAAATAAATCTTTTACAATTTTAGAATAAACCACAGTGGCATAATCGGGGCGGAAGCCCGATTGATTTCCTGCGGTGTATGCGTCATCGCTACGCAAGCGGTTGTAGGCGGTGAAATGGTTCACCATCGAGTCCATATTTCCGGCGGTAATTCCGAAAAAATAGCGAGGCGTTCCCAATTTTTTGAAATCGCGCAGGTCGTCTCGCCAGTTAGGCTGAGGCAGTATAGCTACGCGCAGTCCTTCGCGCGCCAATATCCTTCCAATTACAGCAACACCAAAAGAGGGATGATCAATGTATGCATCTCCGGTAATGAGAATTACGTCAACATAATCCCAACCTAAATAGTCAAGTTCTTTTTTGGTAGTGGGTAAAAAATGTTTCATGAAAACATTATTTCTTAAATATTGAGGCGGTAAAGAACAACGGATTCAATGCAGCAAAGAGTATATCAAAAAGCAGGATATGAGGAATAAGCCTCGTTTCATTAAGTTTTGCCGCAGCAAAACCAAAACTGATATACTGAAAAATAAACTTCAACGCTACAATACTTGCCACAACGAGTAAATAGAAGGATTGATGCAAATTAATATAAATAGCGAAACCCAGTGCGAGATAGAAAAATGTGATTAGAAAGTGATAAAAACGTAAAAAGAAACGTACATTTTTTCTGTAAAGTTTCAGTGTTTTAGTGCGAAAAGTCTTGAGTAAAACCCAATTGCGAAAGTTGGATTGAGCAGGTGAAATAGTATGGGCATCTTTTTGGTATTCAATTGTACAATTAAAGCCGGTTGCTACTTGATTAACAAACAGGTCATCGTCTCCGAATCGCAAATGGTTTTGAGAGGCAAATCCCTTGTTATTAAAGAAAACAGTTTTAGTATAGGCTAAGTTCTGTCCTTCGCCCATGAAAGGAATTTTTGCCAAGCAATAAGAAAAATATTGAATGGCTTTATGCAATTTGTCGAAACGAATCAACGCATTGAAAAAACCGATTTTCTTTTTTATACTGTTGAATCCCAATACAATTTTTGTAGAATCATTAAAATGCCTTGCCACCAGTTTTACCCATTGGGTGGAGGCTGGAAAACAATGTGCATCGGTTAGTAAAACATGCTCGTATGAAGCCGCTTTGATGCCCAATGAAAGGGGAAATTTCTTGCCTTTGATGTTGGTAACCGATGATTCTAAATGTATTAACTTCAAGTTGGGGTGATGGGTTTGAAAATCTTTTATCAATTGCGGCGTAGCGTCATCGGAATTGTCGTTAACTACAACTACTTCAAAATAAGGGTAGTCCTGCTGTAATAATTTGGGGAGCGTCTTAATGAGAAGATGCGCCTCATTTTTTGCAACGAGAACAATGGAAACGGGAAAATACTCTTTCGGTTCTGTAAGTTTCTGTTTATGAAATGAAAATCTAAAAAACAGGATTACATAATATAGAATTTGAAAAAAAACAACCAGCCCCAAAATGCTGATTGTTATTTCAGGAAGAAAGGTTGAAAGGAAATTAGTCATAATTCAATCTATTATCATTCAATCTATTATCTTTTTCTTTAATGCTTTCACGTTTGTCGTATTTTTTCTTACCGCGTGCGAGCGCGATGTCCAATTTGGCATATCCGTTTTCATTGATATAGAGCAATGTAGGGATAATGGTAAACCCGCGTTCATTTAATTTAATGAGCATTTTTTTGATTTCACGTTTGGTAAGCAACAGTTTTCTATCACGTTTGGCAATGTGGTTATTGTAACTGCCGTTGGCATATTCACTTATGTGCATATTATGTACCCATAATTCTCCATTTTCAAAAGCACAGTAGGCATCTTGAATGTTGGCTTTTCCTGTGCGTATCGACTTGATTTCTGTGCCGGTAAGCACTAATCCGGCGGTGAGTTTGTTAAGTAAAAAATACTCAAACTCCGCTTTTCGATTTTTAATAGAGATGTTGGTAGCCTTTTTTCTTGTTGACATTATTTTTTGTCAATATCAATGAGTTTATACTTTTTGGTTCCCATGCCCAGTTGTTCTGCGTAATCAATTTGATGCTTACCACTTACCGAATTAATGTTCATGAAAGCGTCGTCGCATTGGTGCACTTGATCCACCAAATCGTGGGCAGCGGCTTCAATTGCCACAATATCAGTAGAGACCAAAATGCCAATATCGCTGATGAAAGGTTCTTTTGGTTTGGAAGCGCAATCGCAACTTGGGGAAACTGTCATGATAATGTTGAAATACACCGAGTTTACCTTTTCGATGGCAGGCTTAGCATACTCCACCAATTTTTCGAGGAAGAAGATTTTTTGGTCTTCGTTATCAGGACGCACGATAGCGCCTCTGGGGCAGGAGGATATACATTTTCCACAGCCGCTACAACTATTCAGGTTTATTTCAAGCGGTTCCAAGTTGATAGCGTCTTCGGGGCATTCTCTTAAGCAGTTTCCGCAGGAATTGCACAGTTCTTGTTTACATTGTGGAAAATCATTTTTGTGCATGAGCCGTTTACCGATTGGGGTTGCCATGCCCATAGAAGCATTTTTGATGCAACCGCCAAAACCTGCACTGCCATGACCTTTAAAATGTGTGAAATAAACTATTGTAGAATAGTTTTCAAGGTTTTTCCCGAGCAAAGCGGTTTTAAAATGTTTGCCTCCTGTTACGGGAAGCTCTAAAGTTCCGCCGGAATCTAAAATATCAATTGGCATATTGGTAAAACCGTGATCTCTTGCCAATTCAATGTGGCTTTCTGTTTGCGTGCGGCGTCCTCTATAGGCGGTATTGGTTTCTACTAATGTGGCGTTTAATGCTTTAACTAATGGTTCAACCATAGTTGCCGGCACAAAATACTCGTTACCATCTTCTCCAAAATGCACTTTGATTCCAATCTTGTCTCCTTGCACATAATCTTTTACATATTCAAATACTTTCATCACTCCTTCGGGAGAAATATCGGAGGTGAAATATACAGGTGCACCTTTGTCGGCATCCGTTTGCGGTTTGCTGCTGGAGCAATTAAAAAATAGAAATGCGCTAATTGCCAATAGAATGAATGTTATTTTCTTCATAGATGATGTGGTTTATTTTAGCGGCAAAAATAGGGTTTTAATCGAAATATTATACTTTTTGTGTTTATGGTTTTTTTTTCACACAAAACACAGAAAAAGACGTCATTAATTTATGGTTTTTGTATTTTTTAACATGGGAACAAAAACAAAATCCCCGAACTCTTCTTCCATATAATTATTTTCATCTGTTTTGGAAATGCGGATCATTTTTTGGGCGTTCTCGCCTACAGGAATAACCATTAATCCGTTTATTTTTAATTGATT
>WQSU01000191.1 GCA_009787675.1 Lentimicrobiaceae bacterium | reverse complement strand
CAAGGGGGGAAGGCATTTTTTTTGATTTTCTTTGTGTCCTTAAAATCGGGTGGGTGTCAGAAAAATAAACTTTGAAATAAACAATGGTTCAAGATTCCTCAGTTCGCTAACGCTACATTTCGGAATGACTGCTTGTCAATACAGAAAAAGCGGCGACACAAGGGCATTGATGTTCCCTTTCTCTTTTTTCCCTTCTTCCTTTTTTCAGCACAATTCTCTCAAAATTTCCCCAATTACCACCCTTTTCTGTAACATGGAATCTCTTTCGCGAATGGTAACCGTATCATCTTCAAGCGTTTGATTATCCACAGTAATACAGTAGGGCGTTCCGATTGCATCCTGACGGCGGTAACGTCTTCCTATGGCGTCTTTTTCGTCGTATTGACACATCATTTTGGGTTTCAGAATTTCTACTATTTCGCGGGCTTTTTCCGGAAGTCCATCTTTTTTCACTAAAGGTAACACAGCCGCTTTGATGGGGGCTATTTGAGCAGGAATCTTCAACACCACTCTCGTAGAGCCATCAGGGAGTGATTCTTCTGTGTAGGCATGGCTCAACACTGCCAAAAACATTCTATCCACGCCAATAGAAGTCTCAATTACGAAAGGCACATAACTCTCGTTGGTTTCGGGATCAAAATAGCGCAATTTTTTTCCTGAATATTGTTCATGCTGACTTAAATCAAAGTCGGTACGCGAGTGAATACCTTCCAACTCTTTGAATCCGAATGGAAAACGGAACTCAATATCAGTAGCGGCATTGGCATAATGCGCCAATTTGTCATGGTCATGAAAGCGATAGTCATTTTCGCTGATTCCCAGTGAGAGGTGCCATTTTTTGCGTTCAGTTTTCCAATACTCGAACCATTTTATTTCTTCGCCTGGGCGTACAAAGAATTGCATTTCCATTTGTTCAAATTCGCGCATACGGAAGATAAACTGTCGAGCCACAATCTCATTTCGGAACGCTTTTCCGATTTGAGCAATACCGAACGGGATCTTCATTCTGCCGGTTTTATACACATTTAAAAAATTCACAAATATGCCTTGTGCGGTTTCGGGGCGCAGGTAGATGGTGTCAGCGCCCTCAGCAACGGAACCCATTTGGGTAGCAAACATCAGGTTAAACTGGCGCACATCCGTCCAGTTTTTGGTGCCGGAAACAGGGCATGCAATCTCCAATTCTTCAATCAATGACTTGATGCCAGCTAAGTCGGTTTCGTTCATTAAAGCGGCAAATCGGTTGTTCACTGAATCTATTTTTTCTTTATTTCTTAAAATATTCGGGTTGGTTTTGCAAAAAAACTCTTCATCAAAGTTTTCAAACTTTTTTTTAGCTTTTTCTATTTCTTTTTCAATTTTCTCTTCCAATTTTTGGATGAAATCTTCAATCAGCACATCGGCGCGGTACCTTTTTTTGGAGTCTTTATTGTCGATAAGCGGGTCATTAAATGCATCAACATGTCCGGAGGCTTTCCAAATAGTGGGATGCATAAAAATGGCGCTGTCAATTCCAACAATGTTTTCATGATATTGAACCATAGCGCGCCACCAGTATTGTTTGATATTATTCTTGAGTTCCACGCCGTATTGCCCGTAGTCGTAAACGGCACTTAGTCCATCATAAATTTCACTGGAAGGAAAAATATACCCATACTCTTTGGCATGGGCGATGATTTGTTTGAAAAGGTCTTCGGAAGAAGGCATAATTATTTAAGATTTAATGTTTAAAGATATTAGTTTTGAGGTTTACAGTAATTCATATTGTTTTAAAATTGTACTAATTTGTGTTTCATCAAATTTTGTTCGCTTTTTGAGGTTTTTTAAGTTTTATAAATAATTAATTTAATGATAATTAGCAAGTGTATAATAATAATTTTACCCTCTATCCGGTGATAGAAAACCGTGGCGCAAAAATAGATGATTTTTTGGCAAAAATAATTTCATTCAAATTTTTAATACTTTCGCTGCCATTATGTATGTATAAAAAAACAATATATGAAAAAACATTTTCTTTTTATATTAGCTATTTTATTATTGAGCGTCCCTTTCACTTGGGCGCAAAATGTCAAAAAAACAGATTATCGGTACACTTTTAGAAAAGACACAGTAGGATCTTTCAGAGCAATGAACGCAATTCAGTCAAATTATATCAAATTATCAAATGGGGGAAATGAAATGACCCAATTAGGTGATCCTAATGGTAACGGCAACTTTGGCGGTTTCTATTATAATTTTGAAAACTCAAACCGATATGTAATTTTTACAGGATTAGCCAATCCGGATCCCAATCATTCGGGTTCCTATCTCCAACCTGTAATGACCATGGTACATCCTACTTATGATCCTGATCCTTTTGCATTTACCGTGAGTAATGTTTCTAATTACAATGTAAAGTATTTAGGTGGACAAGGTGGAGCGGCTTTTCCATTGCCTGCGGAGGCAATTACCTATCATGATAAAATCAATGGGAGTACCGGTCTCCCCAATCCTGACGGGACGATGGATGGTTTCACGGGCAGCACTATAGCAGTGGATGGTTTTCTCATTGAACATACCGCTCAAATTGGTTTGAATACTTATACGGAGCACCCCGATTTAATAGAGTTCTTTTTTACCGTAACCAACACTTCTAATCAGGCGCGCGTGTTTGGCTTGTCATGGAATGTAGATACACAAATTGGTACAGGAGATCCAGGTTCTGGTGGTGATTTGGCGCCATTTTATGTACCAGGCTGTAGAGAGTTCGCAACAGATCAATTATCGTTAGGGCTTCCCATTTTACCGGGTAGTGAGGCAGAGAATTTTTACAACAATTTACATCCTGTTTTTTTCCAAACGGGTCTGAACCCCTATCCCAATTCCGTTCCTGAATATTTATACGCGTTGCACCCCTTCGAGGATTGGTCGGCATTAATAGTTACAAATCTGGGTCTCCGCTATGGAATTCAATGGCAAAAGGTTGATTATGTGGCAATCGGATATTATGACAATATAATGCCTTTTTCTCCAGCATCTTATTATTTTTTTGGTGTAAATAATGGGCATCCAAGTCCGTCAGAATATAATTCAGATTCAGGGCACTTTCTTCGTTGGAATCCGCAAGTGGTACTACCGGGTGAAACAATACACTTAGCTTATGCTTATGGTGCAGGCAACGGAAAAAATTATCAGGAAGGGGTAATCAATTTTCTGGATCAAATGAGCCCTGCTATTATTCTAACTGATCCCAGCGAACTCTACTATACAAATGCTCCATTTACCTCTGAAACCAAAGTTGTTAACCAATCAAATGCACAAATTCTTTCCGGAGCTATAACTTTGAAAATTCCCCGCGAATACCTTAGGGTAGAAAACGATATGTTGCTAAATGGCTGGGTTAAGGATGTTGTAACTTCCGGTAGCGATCCCAATTACGATTATTACACCTACAATGTTGGTGCCATAGATGCTTTTGCAACCCATTTGGTATATCCTTCTGTGCATTTAGATGTTATCCCTCAGTGCGTATCCGATATTAATACTTCATATTGGCTTATATTGGATGTAGAAACAGATATTGCGGTAGAAGTTGTACCCGATACAATACAAAAAAACCTCCATATTCCCAAGCTGAATTGTTTTGTGGGAGGTAAATGTTTGGATTTATACGCCACGGGTATTTCTTCCGAAGGATGTATATCGTTAGAATGGCAATGGTTACCTCCAAAACCTACAGGAAGTTATGGATTTACATTATACCAATGGGATACTGTATTGGGAGATTGGCAAACAGCTTCTACCAACTACGATAAAACCATTAAAGTGCTAAATGTATATCCTGATATTGCAGGCTCTAATACTTTAAAAACATGGATGGACGATCCCACTGTTGGTTTGGGAAAAATTCTTGTTACGCCTATAACCATAACTAACTTCAATGCTAATCCCGAGTTTTATCTCAAAAGTGGAGGGGAGTATATTTATGATGCTATCATGTTTGGATCTTGGGATTGGAATTCTAACAAAGATCTTATCCCTATGTCTGCTGCTGCTGTTAGAGACTTTCTTAATTCAGGGAGAGGTGTAATTTTCGGACATGATACACAAGTGCCAAGTCACTCATATTTTGCTTCATTGAGTGATAAAACAAACTTGCACTTAGACCCTTCTGTTAATATGGAAAGGGGCAGTACCAACATAACAGCAATTAACGATGGTTTTCTATTGAAGTATCCTCACGTGATTCCTTACAATTCTATCCTATCTATTCCATTGACTCATTCGGGGCAAAGACAATTTGCAAAAGGAATAATTTGGATGAATTTCCCCGACCCATTAGTGAATCCAGGCGCATTTAATGCACCTGAAACGCTACTGAATGGAGGAACCAATAATTTTTACCTCACCACATGGAATAACGCTTCTGTAATACAAACCGGACATTCCAATGCGGCATCAACGCTTGATGAAAGAAAGGTAATAGCCAATACATTATGGTATGTAGCTCAATTTACAACTGATACAACTGCTAAAATATGCTCCGCCTTTGATCTTGCTGCACCCAATACGCCTACTGCTGAACTCCGCGATTGCAACCTGATAGACATACTCTCGAAAGACAATGGCACTTCCTACCGTTTTTTTGTTAAGGCGACCAATACCAGCCATTATGCCGATACCTGTACCTCAAATATTTTAGATGTTATCAACAAATCGGGTTTGAAGGGTTTCTATATTTTGGAAGATCTGAATCCTGCCGGCACGCCGGAATTATCTAATCCTTTTACTGAATTTATTGCTGCTGTAGATAATCAATCGGTAACCTATACCGTTCAAGACATAACCAAATATATTCATATACAAGCTGTGGATTCTGCAGGCAATCTCAGTGAAGTTCTTACCGTAGAAGTGGATGGGGCTTATGAGGTTTTTTTATCGGCAAGTCCAACAGCAGGAGGCACGGTTACAGGTGCAGGAGAATACAGTTGTGAAGACCCCGTAACCATCAGCGCCATCCCTAACGAAGGCTACGAGTTTGTGAAGTGGACGATCAACACGGCTACTGGACCACTCTTTACCACCTCTACCGATACTTCCTTTCTGGCTACCCAATCGCTTACCTTAGTGGCTAATTTTGTGGTAAAGAAATACCCGATAGTTTTGCT
>WQSU01000190.1 GCA_009787675.1 Lentimicrobiaceae bacterium | reverse complement strand
TTTTCTTATTAGCCTACCTGTTGAAAATGCGCGTGCGATACATTATGTCGAAAATTTGAATCGTAAGGAGCGACTATATAAGCGAGAGCGTTTCGGAGCTTGAAAAATTATTAGTCAACCGTAGTGAAACTATATCTAATCGTCTAAGGATGTTAATTTTGATTAAGAACAATGAAGGTGAAAATTTATCCAAACAGGCTTTAGGCAAACTGCTTGGAGTAAGCAGTAGCAGTATTCAAATATGGCGCAAGATGTATGAAACTGGCGGTCTGAGTCTTCTTTTGACAGATAAACGCATTGGATTTAAGCCCTCTTTAATCTCAGCTGAAGAACATGCACAAATAGCCACCAAATTAAATAACCCAACTAATGGATTAAGAGGTTATATTGAATTACAGGATTGGATCAACCATGAGTTCAATAAACCAATTAAGTACAATACTTTATTGAAATATTGTGGTCGTAATTTTGGTTTTAAATCCAAAGTAGCCCGCAAGAGCCAAATAAAAAAGGATTTACAGGCAGTAGAGGATTAAAAAAAACTTCGAACAAATCTGCAGAAATCTCCGCGAAGAAAACAAAGAGCAATACGAACAGGTAAATTTGTATTTTCTTGTCTTTCTTCCACCTTACGCTCCTGAATTATTCCCTGCTGAAAAAATGTTAGATAACGTTTACAAATAAATTCCTTAAAGTGATGTTATCTATTTGGATATTTTTTTCTATTTTTGTCATATTTATTTGGGTTTCATTATTTTATGTTTTTTTTACCACAAAATGAGTGAATTTTTCTAAAAAATAAAGCGTTGCATCTATTTTATTTGCAACACTTTAATTTATTTATATAAAAATATTTGCAAATCTAAGAGAATAAAATTCTACTTCACACTTGATTTTAAAAAAAATATATTTTCGCGCCACAATTTAAAACCGGAGAACGACGAAGGTCGAATGGTTTTCACAGTAAATTTCATAATACAATTTGTTCCACAATAATTTATTTTTATGGAGAATCCTGAAGAAGGTAAACGCAAACGCAAACGTATTGCTTATGTAGAAAAAACGCCGATGGCAACTTCCAATGAAGTGAAGATAACAAGCGGTGAAGTTTCAACTACAAAGAAAAAAAGAGGAAGAAAAAAGAAAGCTAAAGAGCAAGGGAAAGCCCCTTTAGTAACTTTTACTTTTCCCATTGAACAAAACATTGAAAATGAGCTGCCTCTTGAAAATGCACAACTCGTTGAAAAAGAGTTGACTCTTGAAAGTGAACAGCTTGTCGAAAAAAAAACACGTGCTAAACATAGTAAAAGGGCGCCCAAAGAAAAAAACTTTGATAAAACACTTGACCTTACTCTAATAAATGATTTGATGTTGAGCGACGAATCGTTTCTATTAGATGAAACTGATGAAGAGATAGACGAAATTGTGGAAGATCTTGAAGAAAAGACAATAGAAGAGACTGAAGAAGAGGGAGAAGAAGATGCTGACGAAAATACCGGAGCTCCAGCCACTTTACAATATAAATTAGAAGATATTCCTGATGGCATGGCGGCGGAATCGCCTATTGTTGTGCACCAAAAGAAAGAAAAAGAGGAAGCAAGCAATGTCTTGCAGGATGAATGGTGGAACTTGGTCGCCAACTCAGAATTTGACGGAAGCGTACCTACTGAAGGCGTGCTGGAAATGAGCAACGAGCAGTGTGGTTTTTTACGCTCCTCCGACTATAATTATTTGCCATCTCCAGACGATGTGTATGTGTCCATGTCACAAATTAAGTTTTTCGGCTTAAAAAACGGAGATACGATTCAAGGTCTGATTCGTCCGCCCAAAAATGGCGAGAAATTTTTCCCGCTTACCAAAGTAGATCGCATCAATGGAAAGTTGCCGGAGGAGATTCGCGACCGCGTACCTTTCGACTACTTGACGCCCATGTTTCCCGATGAGAAAATCAGACTTACCGGTCATATTGGTTCTAATATCTGCACCCGTGTAATAGATCTGTTCGCGCCCATTGGAAAAGGGCAACGCGGATTGATTGTGGCACAACCAAAAACAGGTAAAACAGTATTACTTAAAGAGATAGCAAATGCTATCTCATCAAACCATCCCGAAATTTATCTTATTATTTTATTGATAGATGAACGTCCTGAGGAGGTTACCGACATGCAACGCAGTGTGAAAGCGGAGGTGGTTTCTTCTACATTCGACGAGCCGGCAGAACGCCACGTGAAGATTGCCAATATTATTTTGGAAAAAGCAAAACGTATGGTGGAATGTGGACACGATGTTTGCATTTTGTTAGACTCTATTACCCGCTTGGCGCGCGCTTTCAATACAATGGCGCCCGCTTCCGGCAAAGTGCTTTCCGGTGGAGTGGAAGCTAATGCGTTGCAAAAACCCAAACGCTTCTTTGGCGCCGCAAGAAATATTGAAAACGGAGGCTCACTCACCATAATCTCTACCGCCTTAACAGAAACAGGCTCCCGCATGGATGAGGTGATTTTCGAAGAGTTTAAAGGAACCGGTAATATGGAGCTTCAATTAGATAGACGCCTTTCAAACAAACGCATCTATCCCGCTGTGGATATTGTGGCTTCAAGTACCCGCCGCGACGACCTGCTCCAAAGCACGGAAACGTTACAACGCGTGTGGGTTCTTCGCAACCACCTTGCCGATATGAATACCATTGAAGCTATGGAATTTATTAAGGATAAAATGGATAAAACGAAGAATAATGAGGAGTTTCTTTTGTTTATGAACGGGTAAATGGAAATTAGGAATTACAAATAAAATTAAGAATAAAAAGAATTTTAAATCCTTAAATCTTTAAATCCTTAAATCTTTAAATCTTTAAATTTTCAAGCATGTTACATATTATTAAAACCTTACTTATTACTTTATCTCTTTTATTTTGTACGCTGTTTTTAACGGCGCAGAGTGAGGGGATTCCGGTGCAGGAGGAGAAGCAACCGTTTGTGGTGCGGATGTTTTCGGCTTATACGCAGAATTTGAACCACTATACGGTGGCGGCGTTGATGATAGTGGAAAGTTCCTGCTTTATTCCCTTTCCATCGGAAGTGGTAGTGCCTCCGGCAGCCTACCAAGCCTGCAATCCTGATAATAAAAAATTGTATGTTACGGACTCCAAGTGGATTAATGTCTCTTTGGTGGTGCTTTTTGCTACAATAGGCGCTATGATTGGGGCAGTGATTAACTACTTTTTTGCTTTGTATGTGGGACGCCCTGTTATTTATTGGTTTGTAGAGACTAAGTTGGGACGGCTCTGTTTGTTAGATTCTAAAAAAATACAAAGAGCGGAAGCCTATTTCGTTAAAAACGGCAGTATATCCACTTTTATCGGCAGACTCATTCCGGGCATTCGGCAAGTGATTTCCGTTCCCGCAGGTTTAGCCAAGATGAAATTGAAACCGTTTATCCTATACACTGCGCTGGGTGCCGGCATCTGGAATATCGCTCTCGCGATATTAGGCTATTTTGCACATGGGCAACAAGATATCATTCAACGCTACAGCAGTGAAATTTCCTATATCATTCTAGGATTGGCAGTTTTGTTTGGCTGCTACTTGTTGTGGAAAGCGTTTGGGAAAAAGAAAACTGTGGTTAGTGATAATCATTAAAATTTTATTTTTCGCAACTTACGCCAAACCAGACTTTAAACTTTGATGATTATGCAAAAAAGTTGCAGAAATCAGTAAGATACTCTAATTACCTAAAATCACGGCACGATATAAAATCCCAAAATAAGGATTCCATAAATTATTATTCCGGATCAAATTCAAATAGCATTGGTTGGGGAAATTGGCTCCCTGTTACTCTTTATAATGATGATGTATTTGAAATGTTTAAATCCTCAGGCGCCATGCCTCAGGTGGACGATAAGGAGCTATTGATGTCTATTTGGAAAGCATATCACCTGATGAAAACTACACAAAATATGATTGATGGTTGTTTACTAATCCAAAAGGAAGTAGTAATGGCAGATCTTCAAAGATTTGATAATGGAGAACAGATTGTCATGCAAATGAGATTGTTTTATGTAAATGAAGTGCCTTTACAAATGGTAGATGCGTGCGAGTCTATTGCGGAATTTACAAGAGAAACAATATCTAAATTAGAAAAATCAAGAATAGTTGAACGATGAAACGTGAATAAATGCCTGCAGATAACGGGCGTAAATTTTGCTTGTCTTGTTTACATTTATGTCCAACTTGAAATATTGAAAAAAAACATATTCGAATAATGGTAATATCACAAACAATTGTCTTTGTAGTATAAATCTGTAAAAAGAATTAGATATGAAGAAAATTTTTGTTTTATTTTGGCTTGTGGTTGCATTATATCCAACTTATGCCCAATTTATTCACTCGCACAACGTTGTGATTGGTTCTTCGCAAATCAAAGATAAATTTAATCTTGGAATGGTCTTTAGCGGGGTGCAAATGGAGTATAGATGCGGGTTAATGTGGAAGATTCATGACCATGAAATACAATATCAGCCAAAACTTGGATTTGGCATTGGTTTTAACTCTAAAATGATAGGGGATGTAAAAAGGTTCCCATCCGGAAAAGAAAAGTCGCATGCAATGCTAAGTTACGAGGTAAAAATCGCTCCGATTAATGTAAACTGGATTGTCTCTCTTCCACGAAATTGGCCTTTCAAAGAAGAAAGTGGACATACCATAAAGGTTGGTTTAAATTTTACCATGGATTACAGCTATCAGGCGTATCTTGATTTGCATGGAGCAAATATGTTTTGGGCAAGTGAAATAGGCATTTCCCCTATTATCCAATATTACTACCACTGGAATAATAAAAAAATAGGGGTCCGGCTGCAAAATTCCTTGTTGGGTTTTACATCTCATACACAAAAAGTTGACCATTATTATTACTATTTCTTTGCCTTAGATGCATCTGATTGGTTTAAAAAACCACATGAGAATATGCGTTTTGGAAGTTTTAATAATTACAATCATACGAATATTTCCTTTGAATTTGTTCCAAATACTAATAAAAAGCATTCGTTTTTATATGAGCTTGATTACTTTGGTTCATATTATGAGACCTTTGCAAGGCAAATATTAATATAAACATTTGGTTGTTAATATTTTAATTGTGTTTTTTTGGAATAATTATGTATCTTTNCATGTTTTNCCATG
>WQSU01000189.1 GCA_009787675.1 Lentimicrobiaceae bacterium | reverse complement strand
AGAAGCGGCAGATTTGGCAAAAGAGTTGGAAAAAATGGCGCAACAACTACTGCAGGTTCAAGAACCCAGTTGGCAGGACAAGCAGAAAATGGAAGCGTTGATGGAAAAATTTAAAGAGTTGCAGGACAAGATTCAGGATGCCAAAGAAAATCAAGACCAAAATTTGGTAAAAGAAGAGCAGTATAAAAATACAGCTGCCGACATATTAAAAAAACAGGAAGACCTGCAAAAACGTTTCGATAATCTGCTCTCTGATGAGATGAAGAAGATGATTGAAAAGATGCAGAACATGATGCAGGAAATGAATAAAGACCAGATGCAGGAAGCGTTGAAAAAAATGCAGATGAGCGCCGAAGATATTAACAAATCGTTGGATCAGCAATTGGAACTCTTTAAACTGTTGGAGTTTGAAAAGAAATTTCAGGAGGTGATTGATAATTTGCGCGAGCTGTCGCAAGAACAAAAAAACTTGTCGCAACAAACCGACCAGAAAGCGTTTCAGAAGGAGGAGCTGCAACAAAAGCAGGAACAGTTGAATCAAAAATTTCAGGAGATGCAAAAAGAGATCAAAGAACTGCACCAACTGAACAAGGCATTGGAAGAACCCAACAAACTGAAAAACCGTTCGGAGCAGGAGCAGCAGGTTATGCAAAAAATGAAAGAGGCGTCTGAGCAACTTGGCAAGAACAGCCGCTCGAAAGCCAAAGAGAGCCAGCAAGAGGCGTCTGACCAGATGGGGCAGATGGCAGATGAAATGGAACAGGAGAAGAATGAAGCCGAAGCGGAAGATATTTCGGAAGATATTGAGACTTTGCGCCAAATTTTAGATAATTTGATTCGGGTTTCTTTTATGCAGGAGGATGTCATGCTTGCCGTTAAGAAAGCAGGAAGCAAATCGCCGCTCCTTACCGACTATATGCGCGATCAAAATAATATTCAGGATTATATGCGCATGATTGACGACTCGCTGGCGCAATTGGCAAAACGCCAACCGATGGTAGAACCGTTTATCACCAAAGAGGTTACGAAAATAAGAGAGTACTCAGCGGCTTCCAGAGTGCAACTCATAGACCGGCAAATTCCGCAGGCGCTTTCTACCCAGCAGTTTTCGTTAACCTCCATGAATAATTTGGCGTTAATGCTGGGCGAATCGTTAAAACAGATGCGCCAAAAACAATCGGAGTGTAATTCAAAGTGCAAGAAATCGGGAAATGGCTCCTGTAGCAAGCCGGGCGGAAAAGGCAAAGGTAAACCCAAGTCGGCAAGAGAACTCCAGCAGCAGTTGAACCGCGATATGGAAGCCATGCAACGCTCGATGCAGCAGGGAGAAAAACCGGAAGGGCAAGTACCCATGCCCAGCCAGCAAGGTACGAGCGAGCAGTTTGCCCGCATGGCAGCCCAGCAGGAAGCTATCCGAAAAATGATGCAGGAGTATAACGATGAACTGAAAGGTCAACAGGGAGTGGGCGACAAGTCGATAGAACAACTGTTGGAAGAGATGAAGAAAACGGAAAAAGAGTTGGTGAACCGTTCCATTACGGCGCAAACCATTACAAGGCAGAAGAATATAGAAACACGAATGTTAGAAAGCGAACGCGCCCAACAGGAGCGCGAGAAAGAGGAAAAACGCGAATCAACGGAAGCCCGCGAACGCTACAACCCCTCGCCGCCCAAAGAGTGGCAACTCGACAAAAACAAAACCCAACAAACAGAACTGCTGAAGACCGTTCCACCTGCCTTACAATACTACTATAAAGAAAAGGTAAATCGGTATTTTTATAATATTGGGGATTAGCGGAGAGCGAACCCCTTCCTTGTCTATTCTCTGTATAAAGGATATCTCATCTGTTTTCCCAAAAATATTTCCAAGCAGGTATAACTCTTACATAGTTGTCTTGTATTTCTTGATTATAGGTAATAATAGTTTTTTTGCTTAATTTAACATCTTTTTCAATTGCAGTAAAGCCGCCAAATTCCCGTTTATTGTTTTCTGAGGTTAATTCATAACAAATCTGTATTGCTTGATATTCAAGTTCTTTTTATTTTACCTGTCCAATGTGGATTTTGTTCTATTATAGTTTGTTCCATTAGATATGAAAAATTTTTCGCAAAAGTACATTTTTTACGAAATCAAATTCGGTAAAAAGTAATAGTAACCGTTCCTTTGGAACAAAAAACATCATTTTGTACCGTTCCTTTGGAACAAAAAACATCATTTTATACCGTTCCTTTGGAACATTTTCTATTTTTGCGCTCATTAAAAGGATACATCATGTTTGAAAGGAATGCCATAGAGCAATTAAGACATTGGGCTTCAAAAAGCAAAAGGAAGCCATTGGTACTCAGAGGTGCACGCCAAGTAGGAAAAACAACTTTGGTGAATGAATTTAGTAAATATTTTGATACTTATCTTTATTTGAATTTGGAGATTCCCCATGCGCACGCTTTGTTTGAGACCGACAGGAGCATTGAGGAAATTTTAATCGGCATCTATTTATATTGTGATAAGCCTGTTAGTCAAGGAAAAACATTATTATTTATAGATGAAATTCAAAACTCTCCTAAAGCAGTGATGCAATTGCGCTATTTTTATGAAAAAACACCTGATTTATACGTAATTGCTGCCGGTTCTTTGTTGGAAAATTTGATTAATAAACAAATATCTTTTCCGGTGGGTCGGGTAGAATATATGGCGGTTAGACCTTGTTCTTTTGATGAGTTTTTATGCGCACTGGGAGAAAAGGAACTCAGAAAAGCGCTCATTGAAAAACGAATACCTGAAAATATTCATCTCAAAACAATATCACTATTCAACACTTTTACGCTGATAGGAGGTATGCCGGAAGTGGTAAACTACTATGCACAAAATAGAGATCTGGTATCTTTAAATGATATTTACGAAACGCTATTACAAGGGTATAAAGATGATGTTAGAAAATATGCAAGGAATGAAGCAATGGCTCATGTTATAACCTACATATTAGAAAGAGGTTGGCATTTTGCCGCTCAACGCATTGCCGTGGGAAACTTTGCAGGCTCATCCTACAAAGCTCGTGAAATGGGCGAAGCATTCAGAACACTTGAAAAAGCGATGTTATTAGAATTATCTTATCCAACAGTAGGGTATAAACCCCCTGTTATTCCAGAGTTGAAACGTAAACCTAAACTGTTTTGGTTAGACACAGGATTGGTAAATTATGTTGCAAAAATTCAAAAAGAAGTTTTTAGTGTAAGAGATATTTTAGATGCATGGCGGGGGAATATTGCAGAACAAATGGTGGCACAGGAATTATTAGCAGCGAATTGCAAACTCTCTGCTAAACGTGATTTTTGGGTACGTGATGCCCACGGCGCAGATGCCGAAGTGGACTTTATCTTACAAATTGGAGATAAAATTATTCCTGTTGAGGTTAAAACAGGACATAATTCAAAACTGAAGTCACTACATTTTTTTATGGAGAATAGCAGCGCTAACCTTGCCGTAAGGATTTGGAGCCATCCTTTTTCTGTAGATAAAATAAAAACTATTTCAGGCAAGCCTTTTGATTTATACAATATTCCATTTTACTATACAGGAATGTTGTTACAGTTCATTTCCGAGGAACAGTCAATTTAGCTCCCATAAAAAAAGCCACTCCTTTTGGAGCGGCTTTTTATCATCGTAAAAAAACGAATTTATTACTTCACGATCAGTTTCACACTGTGTGCGCTTTCATCGGTAATTACTCTAACAAAGTAGTATCCGGCGCTGAGGTTTGAAGTATTGATGGTTGTTTTGTCATCGTTTACAGGGGCGCTATACACTATTTGGCCGTTGTAGTTAATTACTTGAATAGTGTTGATGGTTTTGTTGCAGGTAACGTTTACCAAATCGGTAGCGGGGTTGGGAAACAGGGTAGTATGCACACCGTTAATATAGGTTTCTATACCTTGTCCTTCCACTTTAAGTTTACAGGCTATGGTAATTAAACCGTTACTTGGGTCGTTGGTAGTAACAAGGATGGCTGCTTCGTAGTCTCCTTTTTCCAATCCGGTGGGGTCAATTACGGCGTTAAATGTTTTGCTGCCGTCAATAGCTACAGTTCCTTGGGCGTCTCCGGTAAGAGAGAGCCAAGCGTCTGCCGGTGCAGGCGCAGCACTATAAGTACCTTCAGCAGTACCACGATTTGTTATTGGAACGGGAACTGTAATAGCATTATCTTCTCCTACAGAAACAGTTTCGGAAATGGAGGTTGGAGTTACGCTCATGTAAGCTATTTTGCCCTTTACTAAAGTGCAGGGTATTTCAAACATCGGATTATTTTCATCACTTGTAGGAACAAAAATGGTAGCTTTATAAACGCCATCCGCAAGCCCGCTTGCACCAAAAGTAGCATTGATAGTTTTGGTAGTACCTTTTGAAATTGTGCCATAGGTCGCTCCTGATAGAGGGAGGTAGCATGGAATAACACCACCTTGAGCAGCTCCGGTTATACAAAAGTTACCCCAACTGCTAAATTCAGACCAACTGCCCGTTCCTTGTCTAACATAATTAGTTTCAGGCATTACAGGAAAATTCTCAATTTCATCAAAACTCATTGGATATGCACCTGAAGTTTGTTGAAATTCTACTGTAAACCAAAACTCAGATCTGTCAATTAACAGGGGTTCAGGGAAAGTGATTTCATTCCAATCCCCTGTCATAATATCACTGGTTTTTTTGAACTCCTTCAAAAGCTCGCCGGGCTTATTGTTAGAGAAAGGTGCATATATTCTGAAAATAAGAGAGTTGAGTGAAGCATTTTGGGGTACAAAATATGACATTTTTGTAATTTTAGCCCCTAATTTATTTGATAGTTGGTCTGCTTTGAATTTTACGCCAACTTCTATCGGTCCAACGTATGTTGAATAACCAACACTGGTATAGGGCTCACCGCAATATTGCAATGTATAATTACCACTTCCTGTGGCTGGTACAACATCATACTCAATCCAACTGTAGTAATTACCTATGGCTGTACCAGAATTTGTTATAGAAATTGTTTTCTGGGCAGTGCCTCCATCAGGAAGTTTTTCGAAAAAAGTTGTAGGAGTAACTCCAATAACAGGAAATGTTGGTCCGCTACTTTTAGAAGCAAACTTAAAATTATCAATAAAGAAAGTTGAACCGGCTTGTGGTGGGAAAAAGTCAGCGGCTGCCAATTGAAGTAAGCCTGCC
>WQSU01000188.1 GCA_009787675.1 Lentimicrobiaceae bacterium | reverse complement strand
CCTATAAATCAACTGCTTAATAAATCTGATTACCAAAATGTCAAAGAACGTGATTGTATGTTATTGTTATTCAAGTAGATTAAACGCAACACGAGTGATTTCTAATTCCTAATTCCCAATTCCCAATTCCCTACATCGCCTTAATCCTCCTTGTCAATTTTCTGCATAACTTCGGAAAAAAGCGCTTAATATACACCATCAGTAACTCTTCCTTTCCTACAAATATTTCTGATTTTCTTCTTTCAAAGGCACGAACAATTTTTTTTGCAGCCTGTTCAGCCGTAATACCTTTAGCTTGCCCTGGGTCTAACGTTCCATGTGGTTTTCCATCTTTTTCCAAAGCATAAAGTGAAATATTGGTTTGCACGCGCCCCGGACAAACAATAGTTACATGAATGTTGTCTTTAAAATACTCTGCCGCCACTGTTTCAAAAAAACCGTATAAAGCATGTTTAGAAGAACAATAGGCAGAACGTAGTGGAAATCCGAACTTTCCTGAAATACTAGTAGTTACGGCAATTTGCCCGCCCCCTCTTTCAATCATTCTGGGTAAAATAGCTTTAGTTAAAATTACCGGTGCAAAATAATTTACCTCCATAATTTTTTCAATCACCTCAAAATCAGTATCTATTGTGTTTGCCCTTTGACTGATGCCTGCATTGTTAAAAAGAAGGTCAATGGTACCAAAACAGTTCCAAGCTTCTTCTGCTAATAGCGCTAATGTATTCAATTGCGAGAGGTTGGCGGCAAGCACCGTTACCTTTTGCGCACCAAGTTGCAGACATTTTTCTTTCACTTGCTGTAAAATATCCTCTTCAAGCGCTGTCAGAATAAGTTTGGCATGTTGCTTTGATAGCTCATATACACAAGCTTCTCCAATTCCTGAGGAAGCGCCGGTAACCCAAACGACCTTATTTTCAAAATAGTTTTTCATATAGTTACAAAAAGAGGTGCAAAATTATCTTTATTTTCCAACTTTTAAAATGTGAAAAAATATACTTTTGCAGCCTTATAAAAAAATGATGAAACGGATTACTTTTATTTTTATATTATTTTTGATAATATTGAGTGGTTTTGCTCAAGTGGGTTCTTTGAAAGGATTTGTATATGACGCTTCAAACGGCGAACCTGTTCGGTTTTGTATGGTGCAATTGGAAAGCACCTCATTAGGAGCCATGACTGACCAAAATGGAAATTTTATTATCAATAAGATTCCTGATGGAAATTATGTTGTAAAAGTTACCTTGCTTGGTTATATAACACTCCAAGATTCAATTATGGTAAATGCCAATACAATACAAAAACGTTACTTGCTGCATGCTGCTTCACAAACTTTAAATGCGGTGCAAGTGGATGCTGAAGGACAGCGTCGTGTGCAAGAAACACGCACTTCTGTGGTAACCATTACTCCAAAGGATCTGACCATGATGCCTTCTATAGGAGGAGCGCCCGACTTTGCGCAATATTTGCAAATATTGCCAGGTATTGTTTCCTCAGGCGACCAAGGAGGTCAGCTCTATGTGCGCGGAGGTACTCCTGTTCAAAATATGTTACTTTTAGATGGAATGCTCATTTATAATCCGTTTCACTCTATTGGTCTCTTCTCTGTGTTTGACACGGAAATCATCAGCTCAGCAGACGTTTATACAGGAGGCTTTGGGGCAGAATTTGGAGGAAGGATATCTTCTGTCATGGATATTAAAACAAGAGATGGAAATAAGAAAAGAGTTTCCGGAAAATTGGATGCCAACATGTTTGGTGCTCGTATGCTTTTAGAAGGTCCTTTTGTAAAATTGAACGAAGACAGGGGAACGGCATTGAGTTTTATTCTTTCAGCAAAAGGCTCCTATTTAAAACAAAGTGCAAGTGTTTTCTTCCCTCACATAAAACAGGGGCTTCCCTATAATTATTGGGATCTGTATGGAAAAATCTCCCTAACCACAAATTCAGGGACAAAACTAAGTCTTTTCGGTTTCAATTTTGATGATAAAGTAAATTATTCTCAAGTGGCTAATTATAATTGGAGAAACTGGGGATTAGGTGCAAACTTTTTAATTATCCCCGGCGAAGTTCCCATGTCTATGGAAGGAACACTGTCGTATTCCTCTTATAAAGCTGCTATGAATGATGTCGGTTTTGCCCCTCGTTCTACCTCCCTTGATGGCGGTATGTTTAAATGGGTTTTTAATTATTTCGCAGGAAGAAGTGTTTTTTCCGCAGGAGTTGATGTAAACATATTTACAACACGTTATTCCTATCCTGATGTTAATAATAATGTGCAAAAATTAGAACCCGACTACACCACAGATATAGCCCTTTTTGGCAAATACAAATACAACTTCAAAGATATTGTACTCGTTGAACCCAGTTTCAGATTTCAATATTACGCCTCTCTACTAACAGGGAGCCCTGAACCGAGACTTGCATTAAAGTTCAATGTTTCAAAAAAAGTACGACTTAAACTTGCCGGTGGACTATATTCGCAAAATTTCATGGCTATCACTTCCGACAGAGATGTGGTAAACCTGTTCTATGGATTCCTGTCAAGCCCATCCAAATCACAACTACCAAACGATTTTCTTAAAAAAGAGAGAAAGAACACTTTGCAAAAAGCGCAACACATTGTTCTGGGAGTTGAATTGGATTTGCTGAAATACACTAACATTAACGTTGAAGGTTTCTTTAAAAACTTTTCTCAACTTACGGCTGTAAATCGATACAAACAAATGCCTAACGATAAAGATTTTATGTGGGAAAAAGGAGTAGCTTATGGAGGAGATGTTACCATTAAGTTTGACTATAAAAATTTGTATATTTGGGCAGTTTACACCTTGAGTTGGGTAAAACGGACTGATGAGCTAATTACATATTTTCCTCACTTTGACCGAAGACACAATGTGAATTTGCTTGCCTCTTATCAATGGGGTAAAAAACGCAAAACGTGGCAAGCCGACGTGCGCTGGAATTTCGGAACTGGATTTCCATTTACACAAACACAGGCTCTTTTACCTAACTTGGGATATGGACCTATTTCTAGCGACTGGATGCAAAATAATGAAGAAGTATATATTCAACTGGCTGAAATTAATCAGGGACGCCTTCCCGCCTACCATAGATTAGATATTAGTTTAAAGAAAAAATTCTTTATTGGAGAAAGAAATGTTATTGATATAAGCGTTTCAGCCACTAATCTATATGATTATAGTAACATTTTTTATGTAGATCGCTTAACGGCAAATATCATTTACCAATTACCCATACTTTATTCATTAGGAGTAACTTGGAGTTTTTAATCAGTTCCAGTTCCAACACAACTCCACTAAATCTTTCCATGGGACGCCTGCGTACTCGGCTACGGCGCGGTTGCAAATCTCACCGTTATAACAATAGATGCCTTTTAAAAACAGCGGGTTGAGTTGAAGGTCGTTTTTTATTTTTTTAGAAGATATTAATATAGAAACTAATTGATTAACAATTTCTTGAATCTGAATACTTTCTATATTAAGAAAATTAAGACCTATAGCAGTAATCTTTTTCTCCTGAAGAAATTGTACCATTTCGTATGTAAATATTTCAGGAGGCGCCAAGGAAATAATTGTTTGTTTTTCTTTCAAAAAGAAAACCTCCTCCAATGAAAAAGGTTCATACTTTAACACAATGTTAGAGAGCGCAATAATGGGAAATCCATCTTCCATTATGTCTGCGCCATACTCGGTGAACCTATAATCGGAAATATCATGTTCAACGCCTAAACCTCTTTGAATGAGCACAGCCACTCGTTCGTTTGCCAATTTTTCAATATGTTTGAGTGTAAGTAGCAATGGAGCTAAAATGTCATCGGAAGCGAGTAAGCCCAATGTGGCTCTAACTTCATTAGTGTCAATTTCTATTGGTGAAAGTTGTGGGTCAAGTGTATGTTCCGGTTTCATAAGAGTGTATATTAGAATGTAAATTTGCGTGTCAGGTCATCTAAACGTTCAATGGTGATTTTCACCGGTTCTTCGTCTAAAATAGCTTCAATGTTTTCCGGCCATTCTATAAAGCAATAATGCCCGCTGTCTAAATATTCAAAAAGTCCAATGGCAACAGCTTCTTCGGGACGTTCAATGCGGTAAAAATCAAAATGATATACCGGTTCGTTTTGGTGTGTCCAATATTCATTTACTATGGCAAAGGTAGGACTTGAAGGAATATTTTTGACGCCTAAAGATTTACATAAAGCTTTTATTAACGTTGTTTTGCCTGCACCCATCTCGCCGTTAAAACAGAAAACACGATGTTGGGGATAAGTGCTTAGAATTTGGGTTGCAACTTTGTGTAATTGGTCAAGGGTTACGTCAGCTTCGTGGGTTTGCATCTGTTTATTTTTTAAGCATATCTCTTCACAGTTTCCCCAAAACGCTAAAAGCAAGTATTTATTTTTTTCCTCAATTAATAATATTTTTTATCTTTGCGGCAATTTTTATATTCTTTCCTGAAAGTTTAAAGGGACTCCTGCTTTTTGGGAAAATAAAAAATAGTAAAAAATAATTTTTAGGCGTCCCACAAATTTCTTTACTTATGAAAAATTATTCTATAAAAAAAATTGGCATAACGTTTGCTTTAGCATTGTGCGTTGTATTTTTTGCTCCACAACAGGTTTATGCCCAACAAAAAGAGAATCTTGAAAGTGTACGTCAATACCCAAGCAAGGTAAATGTTGAATTTACCGACGTGAATTTTGCAAAAGGGCTTGAAGTTAAAGCACCTGTAACTCACGCAGCAGAAAAAGCGAATTTTTATATCCATTCAGGCGTGAGAGGAACCGGAACTTTTAACATTGCAACAGGAAGCGGTAGCGGTGACGGATGGGTTTGGAATGACCCCGTTCTTACCATTCTTGATGCATCAAACGTTACTATAACAGGTCAAGTAGATCCGGCAACCAACAATAATAGAATTGTTGTTGCCGCAGGCGCTACAACGCACGTTACATTAAGTGATATTTCTCTAATTATGGAGCTTCGGGAAGGCGAGCCTTACTTGCACCCGCTGTTTTTAGAACAGGGTGCTACGCTAAACCTGACACTTGAAGGAGATAATATTATTAAAGCGGGTCATTATGTACCGGGCATATCGGTTGCCGAAGGCAGAACAATTGTCATAGACGGCAATGGAACTCTCTCGGCAACGGGTGGATGGCAGTGTTCAGGAATTGGA
>WQSU01000187.1 GCA_009787675.1 Lentimicrobiaceae bacterium | reverse complement strand
CCTGCCTTATATAGAAAATCCGGCGCCATGGGTTCTTCGGGGTAGTGAGTACCAAACTCTTCTGCCTTAGCAATATAATCTTTAACAATAGCAAGATCCAATTCTCCAATAGCATCTATCGCTTGCAGTAATTGCAACATTTCTGTTTGTGCTTTTCCTTTCTGTTGCAGCAAAGTGGTGCTTGGATTTTTGTAACAAGATGATAGCAAAACCAATACAAAGATGGCAAGCCTTGCAATTTTTTTTAAGTTCATTTTAGTTATTTTTTGATTTATATTTAGGCTTCGTTTTTCCCGATGCAATATCGTTCAGTTTTTTCTTAACGATCATTTTTCTAATAGAAGAAACTCTGTCGGTAAAAACATGTCCTTCTAAATGATCTAATTCATGGAGAATTACCCTGGCTACCAAACCTATAAAATGGGTAGTTTTTCTTTCTCCGTTTCTATTGGTGTAGGTTAAAATGAGTTCAGATTTGCGAACCACATCTTCTCTAATTTCCGGCAAACTTAAACAACCTTCATTAAAAGAAAAATCTTCTCCTGAAATTTCCTCAACTACAGGGTTTATAAATACTTCTTTCATTTCTTCTACGTCAGGATATGTTTCTTTAAAAGCATGAGTATCAATAACAAACAATTGCCATGAGCGTCCTACCTGCGGGGCGGCAAGCCCTACTCCCTCGGCATTATACATGGTTTCAAACATTTCATCAATAAATTCTTGCAACTGAGGTTCCTCAAAAGAAATCTCGTTGGCTTTCTTCCTTAAAACCGGATGCCCGAATACGCAAATTGTTAACATTCTTTTAAGTGATTAGTGGTAAATGATTAGTGATTTTTGTTTTAAGTTTATAAGGTGTAAAGGTGTATGGGTTTAATTCGTAACTCGTAATTCGTAATTTTTAATTCTTAATTGTCAATTCCTTATGTTGCAAATAGGATTGCAAGATGATTGTGGCGCTAATTTTATCTAACAGCGCTTTATTGGCGCGGGTTTTTCTGTTAACGCCGGCATCTAACAGAGTTTGGAAAGCCATTCGTGAGGTAAAGCGTTCGTCAAAACGCACTATGTTAATATCTTTCATCTCTTTTCTGAGGCGATTGACAAAAGGTTCGATAAAACGAGCCGCATCAGAGTTAGTATTGTTCATGGTTTTGGGTTCTCCCACCACAATAGTTTCCACATTTTCTTTCAAAATGTAATTTTTTAAAAAAACAAAAGCATCGGCAACGTGAACCGTTTCGAGCGCATGGGCACAAATTTGCAGCTCATCGGTAACCGCAAACCCTACCCTTTTTTGTCCATAATCAATGGATAAAATTCTACCCATAAGTAGTTTACATTTTTGAGCCACTTTACGGACTTGAACCGTAGACCTACGCATTACGAATGCGTTGCTCTACCAACTGAGCTAAAGTGGCTTGAGGGGCGCGAAAATATATTATTTTGGTTATTTCAATGCGTCCAAATCAGCCTTAGCATTTTCCAGTTCGTTTTTGGTTTTTGAAAATACCGTTTCTTTATCTTTTATCTTATTATCAAGAGCCGTACGCTCATTTTTAAGTTTTTCTATTTCAGACTTTAATGAAGAAAACTCTTTTTCCAGTTGACTGATAGCTTTAGTAAGCTCATCAATTTTTTGCGATTTTTCGTATTCTTTAATATAATCATTGGCAAAATAAGTCAAGAAATCTTTCATCTTTTGTGTTACATCAGGGTCATCTACAGGAGAAACAAAGTTTTCATTTCCTTTAGAGACCAACAGGTTAATGGTAACAAATTGTGCCTGTTTTGTTCCTTTATCTATTGAAGTATAGATGTCGTATTTCAGAGGACCAAATTCATGGAACATTTGCGCCGCGTAAAGTCTAAAGCCTTTTGAATTAGAACCTTTTAATCCGGCTACTTTTTCAAAGCGGAATTGCAAGGCATTTTGAACATAATCAACTTCATAGCCTGCAAGTGTAACGGAAACGCCATGAACTTTAACTTTATTTACCTCAATCTGTGTGGATTGTGCTGTTTGTGCATGAGCTGCAAATGCAAAGAGCATTAAAATAAAAAAAACGATTTTTTTCATAAGATAATTTTTTAAGTGAATAGATGTGATTTTTTATACTCGGCAAAAATATACTTTTTTATACACCATATTTTTATCTGTAGGAGCAATCGCATTTAAGTGTGTAGTGTAGATTTATATTCTATTTTTGCCGAACTTTTTAAAAAAAATATCGTTATGCAACATTTTGATCTTATCGTCATAGGAAGCGGTCCCGGCGGATATGTTGCCGCCATTAGGGCAAGTCAGTTAGGAATGCAGGTGGCTGTGGTGGAACGTGCTGAACTGGGCGGCATTTGCCTCAACTGGGGATGTATTCCCACCAAAGCGCTACTGAAATCTGCGCAAGTTTATAATTACACACAACATGCGTCAGAATACGGTATTACCATTGATGGAAACATTTCACCCGACTTTGAAGCCGTAATAAAAAGAAGCCGCACCGTTTCAGAAACCATGAGCAAAGGAGTGCAGTTTTTGTTGAAAAAGAATAATATAACTGTTATTGAAGGCTTTGGAAGAATTGAAAAAGATAAAACTGTGGTGGTAGCAGAAGAGCGCTACACGGCACAGCACATCATCTTGGCAACCGGCGCACGCTCCCGACAGCTTCCTCACATTCCGCAAGATGGTAAAAAAATAATTGGCTACCGCGAAGCGCTCACACTGCCCCAACTGCCAAAATCGATGGTGGTGATGGGTTCGGGCGCTATCGGCAGCGAGTTTGCCTATTTCTACGCCAGCATGGGAACGCAAGTAACTATTGTGGAATACCTTTCGCAATTAGTTCCTGTTGAAGATGAAGAGATTTCGAGCCACTTGGGACGCGCATTCAGAAAAAAAGGGATTAAAGTAATCACCTCAGCATCGGTAGAAAACGTGGATACAAGCGGTGAACTTTGCAAAGTTATCATTAAAGACGCCAAAGAAAAGGTTACTGAAATAGCATGTGAAATAGTGCTTTCCGCAGTGGGCATTACCACCAACCTTGAAGGAATAGGCTTGGAAGAATATGGCATACAGATAGATCACGGCAAGGTGTGGGTAGATGATTTTTACCGCACCAACTGCGAGGGCATTTACGCTATCGGCGATATTGTTCGAGGTCCGGCGCTGGCGCATGTTGCCTCGCATGAAGCCCTCATTTGCGTTGAGAAGATTGCCGGTTTGGATGTACATCCCATGAACTACAAGCTCATTCCGGGGTGCACATACNCCTCNCCCGAAATTGCCTCTGTGGGAATGACCGAACAAGCCTGCATCGCAGCAGGCAGGGAAGCGCTCATCGGCAAATTCCCCTTTACCGCATCAGGAAAAGCCACTGCGTCGGGAAACAGGGACGGCATGGTGAAAGTAATTTTCGACAAACAAACCCACGAATGGATAGGCTGCCACCTCATTGGCGACAATGTTACGGAAATGATCTCCGGCGCGGTGGTTGCCATGAATAAAAAAACTACTGGCAGAGATATTTTGCACTCGGTTCACCCCCACCCTACTCTTTCAGAGGCTATTATGGAGGCTACGGCAGCAGCGTACGGAGAAGTAATTCATTTATAAGGTATTCTAATGAATAGAACATTATTCTTTTCACGTTGTTATTTCATTTTAACAACTATTGCTGTTTTATCTGTTCCTTTTACATCACTACTATATTTTTTTATAACACCTTTGTTATTAATATTTTGGATTATTGAAGGAGATTGGAAAAACAAATGGATGCGGCTAAAAGAATCCGGAATCATAATCATTACATGTAGTCTTATATTGTTTTGGTTTATCAATGTGATTGGACTTTTTTATTCAAACGATCTTGTAAGAGGGCTCATGAGGACGTATGACAAATTGCCTTTTTTGGTATATCCACTCGTTTTTTTTACATTAAACAAAGATTATTTTACAAAAGAGAAGTTAAATCATTTATTCAAAGGATTTCTCTGCGCCACCACAATTATGCTTTTGATATGCTGGGGAAACGCACTTACACAATATTTTATCACAGGGAACACCTATCGTTTGTATTACATCTATTTCTCTCATTTTTTCGGACATCCCTCCTATTGCGCCTTAATAGTTTGTATTGCCCTCTGTATTAATTTATATTTCCTTTCTAAACCTATAAAAAACTACAGATGGGTTAGCATAATTTTGCTCTTTTTATTCGTTACCTCTATCTATTTCCTCCAATCGAGAAGCGGCATTTTGGTTCTCTTTTTCATATTAATCACTTCATTATTCTATTATTTATACACCCATAAAAAAAACTATGGGTACGGGGTAGCAGGAATAATATTGGTATTGCTATTTGCTTTTGCACTCACTCAATTATTTTCCGGTAGAATAGGAAGTTACATCAAAGCAACAACTCACGAGCAGTTGCAACTTGAAAAGGTGCTGGGGCTAAGAAACAACATTTGGCAAATCTCTTACAAATTAGCAATGGAAAACAAAATGTTGGGGATTGGCACGGGCTATCATAACGAAAGTTATTTAACAGATGAAGAGATGCAAATTATTCATAAAAACACCGCTTTTATTAATGCTCATAACCAATTTCTGCAAACATTTTTAGAACATGGTATTTTTGGACTATTAATTCTTATTTTTTTTATTTCTTACTCTTTTTATTTTGCTATAAAAACAAAAAACTATCTGTTACTGATGTTACTCATTAGTATTTGCCTAAACATGGTTTTTGAGTCTATGTTAGAGCGTAGTACAGGTATTTTCACCTTTACTTTATTCTTCTGTATATTTATCACAAAAAATATATTTTTGCAACCGTTTGTCAAAAACGAACCTCATTTAGCATAATCTTATAAAAGTATGAATAACCAATTATTTGTTTCAGGTTCACCCCATGTGCACAGTGGTGAATCGGTGAAGAAAATAATGTGGGCAGTGGTGATAGCGTTGCTGCCGGCGTTATGTGTTTCTGTTTATTATTTTGGGCTTCCGGCTATTTTAGTTACTGTAGTTTCTATTGTGAGTTGTTTGACCTTTGAGTTTCTCATTCAAAAATTTCTTCTCAAAGGAAAAAACACGGTTTGCGATGGTTCGGCAGTGATTACCGGATTACTATTAGCATTCAACCTGCCATCGAACCTGCCGTTGCATTGGGTGGTGGTGGGTGCATTTGTAGCTATAGGCATCG
>WQSU01000186.1 GCA_009787675.1 Lentimicrobiaceae bacterium | reverse complement strand
TTACCGGTTCAATCTCAGGTATTCCTACCGAAGCAAACAGTTTCCATTTTACCATACAGGCAGAAAATCTCTGGGGAAGTTCCTCACAACCGCTGTGCATTAACATTGAAGAAGAAGATACGCTGAGGATTTCCACGCCTGTAATAGAGGCATATAAGATTTATCCAAACCCTACCACGGGGGAATTACGGATTACGAATTGCGAATTTGAAATTGGGACACTGAGCGAAGGCGAAGTGGAAGTTTTTGATGCTTACGGCAGAAAGGTATCTTTCCTCACCTCTCATTCCTCATTTCTGAATATTTCACATTTGCCTGCAGGAACTTATTTTGTAACAATAAAAACCAAAACTGCAACCAAAACTCAGGTCATTATTAAACTTTGATCCGTTGGCTGAAGCCAACGGCAATTAATGCTGAAGCCAACGGCAATTAATGCTGAAGCCAACGGCAATTAATCACTAATCACTAATAATTACTTTTTTCTTATCAGCACCTCATCAATCATTCCATACTCTTTCGCTTCGGCGGCAACCATCCAGTAGTCACGGTCGCTGTCTTTCCACACTTCATCGTAGGTTCTGCCACTGTGGTTAGCGAGGATTTCGTAAAGTTCTTTTTTCAGTTTTTGAATCTCGCGGGCTTCAATTTCAATGTCGGAGGCTTGTCCTTGAGTGCCGCCCATGGGTTGGTGAATCATCACGCGCGAGTGGGGCAGGGCAAACCGTTTCCCTTTGGCGCCGGCGCACAACAACACAGCAGCCATAGATGCCGCAATGCCTGTGCAAATAGTGTGAATATCAGGTTTCAAATATTGCATCGTGTCGTAAATGCCTAAGCCGGCATATACGCTGCCCCCTGGCGAGTTGATATAAATTTGAATATCCTGATCAGCATTTTGCGACTCTAAAAAAAGCAACTGCGCCTGAATAATATTCGCTACATCATCATAAATGGGAACTCCCAAAAAAATGATGCGGTCTTTCATCAACCTTGAAAAAACATCCAATTGCGTAATATTCATCGGACGTTCCTCAATAATATAAGGCGTTAAATAATTTTTAGCAATAGATTGATACTGTTCTAATCTTAAACTGCTTATTCCGTGGTGTTTTGTGGCGTATTTTTGGAATTCGGATTTCATTGGGGTGGATAGGTTTATAGGTTTAAAGATTTTAGGTTTAAAGGTTTAAAGATTTAAGATTTAAAGATTTAAGGTTCAAAGTTTAATAGAATTTCTCCTTCTTCTTTTTTTCCTTTCTCCTTTTTTCCTTTTTCCTCTTTCGCACCTTCGCCCTTTCGCGCTTTGGCGCCTTCTGCCTTCTGCTTTTTCGGTTTTTCAGCAACTTCCATCTCTTTGCCGGTTATGAAGGAGACAAATTCATTAAAATCTCCTGAGAGTTCTTCAATGTTCATTTTCGATTGTAATAGTTCCATTATTTTTTGATCAAATAATTGGTCATACAATTGTTTTACTTGTTTTTTATCTTTCAAAGCTTCTTCCACTAATTGGTTCAGCCGTTCTTCAACATCTGCCAAATTAAACTGCATAAAGTAGTTTTGATAATAGAAGTTGCGGATATGATTTTTAACATCATCTAAAGTTACTTCAATTTTCTCATCTTTTCCTAATTTGCTTTCTATCAATTGCCATTTGAAAGATTCGTAGTATTGTTTCCATTCCTTATTTAATGTTTCTTCAGAAATATCTTCATTATTTCTAAGGATGAAACGTTTGATAAATTCTTCCGGAAGTTCCAGCGTTACATTTTGGATGAGCAAAGCGATGGCATCGTTCATGAACTTTCTGTCGGTTTCTTGCTTCCACTGTATTTCAATTTGTTGCGCTGCGTGTTTTTCAAATGCTTTCACTGTAGTGATGCTTCCATCGGGGAACGCTTTTTTGAAAAACGCTTCATTCATCTCGGCTAAATTCACACGTCCGATAGAGATAATGGTTACTTCTGCACTGCCCGCACTATTTTCATCAAAATGCGCATCTTCTTTTTTCAAGAATTTTTTAAGGTTTTCTTTTGAAACAAACATCTCGTTAAAGACAATTGGCACGCAATCGCCTGCTTTTTTACCAAGAAACCATTCTTTTCCTTTATCTGTTAAATCTTTAACAAAGAAAAATCCATTTTCGTTTTCTCCCCATTTTACAGTTATATAATCGTCATCTTCAATAATTTCAGGATTAATATAATCGCCATGACGTTTTCTAATCTGGTTCATAAAATCTTCCACTTCTGTTTTAGCAGCTTCTATTCTAAACGCTTTCATAATTGGGAAGGAAGGAAAATCGATTTCAAATTCCGGTTGTACGGCAAATTCAAAAGCGAACACAAAATTTTCCTGAGTTTCAAAGTCCAGGGTAGATTTTTCCTCTATCAACATGGGTTCAAACATCACATTGATGTTGTTTTTTTGAAAATAGTCGTACATTGTTTCGCTGGTTATTTTGTTCACTTCATCTGCGATCAATGGTTTTTCATAATTTCTTTTAATTAAGCCCATAGGTGCATTTCCAACCCTAAAGCCTGGAATTTGCGCTGTTTTTCTGTACTTCTTCAAGGCGGTTTCTACTTGCTCGGTATAG
This sequence comes from Lentimicrobiaceae bacterium, assembly GCA_009787675.1. Taxonomy (GTDB): domain Bacteria; phylum Bacteroidota; class Bacteroidia; order Bacteroidales; family WCHB1-69; genus WRNX01. The sequence goes on along the minus strand of WQSU01000186.1, from coordinate 2,636 downwards.
TCGCTCTTGTTAACTTCAATACACAACTGTTGTACGTTTTCTGTTGCTTTTTCGTGCGTAATATTCATAAATGATGTTTTAAAATATTTTAAAATCAAAAACTTGCAATTTTTGCAAAGGGGTGGCAAAAATATATTTTTTTTTGAGATACAATGATTTATGGGAAGTTACAATTAAAAACCACGCAAAAAGTACAGTTTCGTATAATGTTTTTTCGGAAGAAGCCACAAATCGTTTTTTTTCTATTTTTGCGACTTTAATTAAAATTATTAATTACAATGAATACAGATACTATTGTTAGATATTCGGACGAAGAACTCCATGAGTTTAAGTCTATTATTGAAGAAAAAATAGCGGAAGCTAAACAAGGAATGGAAATCTATTTGGAAGCCTACAGCAATGTGGGAAACGACACTACCGACACCTCGCCCACTTTCAAGATTTTGGAAGAAGGTAATCAGGTTTTGTCCAAAGAAGAGAACAGCCGTTTGGCAAACCGTTTGGATAAGTATATTAAAAATCTGGAAGCCGCCTTGGTGCGTATCGAAAATAAAACCTACGGCATTTGCCGTGCCACAGGCAAATTGATACCTAAAGAACGACTCAAGTGCGTACCGCACGCCACACTCTCATTTGATGCTAAAGTAAATGAAAAAAAATAGCATAGCCATACTCATTATCCTTTCTCTTGTGATAATTGATCAAATAGTTAAAATTTGGATCAAAACCACGATGTCTTTGGGAGAATTGTCTCCTGTGTTAGGCAATTGGTTTAATCTCTATTTTGTTGAAAATGAAGGCATGGCATTTGGAATCAGTTTTGGAAAAAATATCGGCAAACTATTACTGTCGCTCGTGCGCGTGGGCGTTGCCGGTTTTATTATCTACTATCTTTTTTCACTCATAAAAAAACAACTGGCGTCGTGGATTGTTGTTGTAACGCTCTCTGCTATCATTGCCGGCGCACTCGGAAATATTATCGATTCTCTTTTTTATGGTATGATATGGGGGTACGCACCCTTTTTGTATGGGCACGTGGTGGATATGTTCTACTTCACACTCTTTAGAATTCCCGACTGGAGCCCGATTTGGGGCGGACAGTACTTTTTTCCCGCTATTTTTAATGTGGCAGATGCGTGTACTACTGTAGGCATTTTTGCTATCATTATTTGGAATAAAAAATTCTTCATCCAGAAAAAAGAAGAAAATAAAATAGAGGAAAATATTTTAACCGAATAAATCTTTATAAAATCATACTTATGGAAAAACCTACGGGAGTTATTCAAAAAATTATTGAAAGTTTGCAGCAAGTAAACGCATTAGATGTTTATTCACCCATCGAAAAAGATATTATTCTGCATAATCTTCGAGCGGCATATATGATTTTTCTAAATATTCAGGTTGATGAGCAAAGTGAAGAGAATAGGGTGGAGATGCTGTGGCGTGAGAGATGTTTTGAAGAGGAGGAAAGCAGAATGCAGAATGAAGAAAGTGAAATGGAGGAGGAAGAAAGCAAAATGAAGAATGAAGAAAGTGAAATGGAAGAGGAAGAAAGCAGAATGCAGAATGAGGAAAGTGAAATGGAGGAGGAAGAAAGCAGAATGCAGAATGAAGAAAGTGAAATGGAGGAGGAAGAAAGCAGAATGCAGAATGAAGAAAGTGAAATGGAAGAGGAGGAAGAGAAACCTTTAGTTGAAGAAGTGGTTGAAGAGACCGCTGAGCCTCAGTATGTCCCTATAATTACAGAAGAACCGGAAGAGATTGAAACGATTGAAGAAGCTATGGAAGTTGAAGAAATAGAAGAAAATGAGGAAATAGAAGAAAATGAGGAAGTCGAAGAAATAGAGGAGATTGTTGCCATTAAGATTGAGCGCGAGCAGTTTGAAACTGCGGTTGAAGAACAACCGAGCGAGCAGAAGAAAGTTTTATATGACGATATTTTAGAGTTTATTCCTGACGCCCACCCACAATCAGGATTATTGTTTGAGGATTTAAGCATTTCTAAGCCCGAAAAAAAATCTCTAAATGATTTATTAACCGAGAAGAAAGATGATCAATCACTGGGTACACATTTCCAACAAGCTCATATTCCCGATTTAACGAAAGCCATTGCCATAAATGAGAAGTTCACTTTTATTCGCGAGCTGTTTCGCAATAGTGGCGTAGAATTTAGCAACGCCATCCAAAAACTAAACGAATGTGAAAACATTGACGCCGCTTTCATGTTAATGGAAAATCTTAAACATCAATATCTTTGGGATACAACATCCTCTTCCTATCTTTCGCTTTGCGATTTGGTGCGGAGAAGATTTTTGTAGGTTAGTGCAGATGGAATTTTATTTAATGTTTAAGTTTTATTACGTTCAATTCATTTTTGCAAATGTATAGGATTTGATGTTTTTTTTGCAAAAAAACGGAACTAAAAAATTAAGAATAAGGAAATTGAGCACTTGGAAAAATACACTAAGTTTTCCTTTTTTTCTACTTCCATCTATATCTCTCCTTATTGGCAGCGTTAAAGGCATTTCTTAAATTATTAAATAGTCGCTCCTTACGATCACTGTAATATATTTTAAATCAATAAAATAAATTAAAAAAGTGTAGTATTTTTCGACCAAAAAGTGTATCTTTGCGGC
>WQSU01000185.1 GCA_009787675.1 Lentimicrobiaceae bacterium | reverse complement strand
TTTATGATTTTACACCCAAAAAAGTGTGTGATTTTATGACACTCCACTATTTTACTCCATAAATGGTTTGCATAAATAAACTACAAAAAACTTCCAAAAAAACTAAATTTAAGTTATAAACATAAATAATAGTTATGATTTTTATACAAAACAATCTTCCATTTTTATAAACCAAAAAAAATATTTTATGAAAAATTTATTAAAACTTGCAGTATTTCTGCTCATTTTTTCCGGTGTTGCCTCTTCTTGCAACCCAGAACCTGATAAAGAGTATCCGCAAAATATCTCTTTTACGGAATACTCCCTGCCTGAAACCTCTTGCCATTGGGTAAACCTGCTCTACGATGACAAGGTTTTGATGATTAACAGTAATGATGAATTGGAAAAATATATTTCCTGCGCGAAAGGTTCTTATCCTGCTATTGATTTTTCTAAACACACCTTGTTGCTGGCAAGCGGAAAAACTACAAATGGTATTAGCGATGTGAATGTGAAAGATTTACAGCAACTCTCAGCAACCCATTATCAATTGAATATGAAGTTGTTGTTAAATACCCTTACGGTTTCCGAAAACTGGAGTTTGGCGTTTGTGATTAGTAAAATAAAAGAAGATAACCGGATTGATCTCAACGTAACTTGCCAAAATTCCGGCTACCCCATAGACATTCCTTTCGAAATTTATACTAAAGATCAACACCTTACGAATGCTTGTAAGTGGTTAGATTATTCAGAGTCTTATGGCACAATTGGGAACGAATTATACATAATAAATAATGATGAGGAAATGAAAACCTATTATGTTTGTAGTGAAGAAGAAAATGTGCCAGATATCGATTTTTCTCAATATACGCTCTTGCTAGCGCGTGGTAAAAACAGTACATTGATAAAAAACTACTTCCCTGTATCCTTCGTACGTTTATCACGAAATGATTACGCCTTTAAGGTTCTATTTACTCCATTTGAAGCAATGTCAATTGGTAGCTGGTGGATTGCTGTACTCACCCATAAATTGGATACAGATATCAATATTAAATTGATTGTAGAAAAAACCACGTTAGAAGAGGGAAAATAGATATTACAAATAACTAAATCAAATGCTTATGAAAAAGATAATTTATTCCACCGGTTTATTTTTTGCCTTTCTTTCCTTTTGTTTCTTGGCAAAAACGCAAAATCTTTCCGAAGAACCTTACTATTACTATAAAGGTGAAAAAAAGTTTTTAACTTTAAACAAAACGAAGTTAACTATAACCACTACAGCTAATTTTCAAAAAGAAAGGATAGAAAACATTAAATATCAGATAGTCAATTGTAATCAAGATGTAGCAACCCCTGATTTATTGTTGGGAGAGCTTGTTTTTTATGCCGATCCCACAGAACCGGAATATGAAGAGGTGATTCATTTGTTAAAAAACGATGCTAATATTGTTGCCGTACATCCAAACTTTATTACGCCTGTAAATACTGAAGTTGGAGTATCTTCCTATTTTCATGTAAGATTGAAAGAGCTCTCTGATTACCATTTATTGCACACCATAGCGGAACAAAAGCATGCAGTAATTGTAAAACCTATCCCTTTTTTGCCTTTGTGGTTTACGTTGAGATGTACAAAAGAGACGACTGAAAGTACCTTAAGTGTAGCTAATTATTTTTATGAAACAGGTTATTTTGCTTCAGCAATTCCCGATTTCCTTACGAATGATGATTTGTTGTGTGCCAACGATTCTGATTTTTACAGATTGTGGGGGTTGCACAATGAGGGAAATAAAGGTGATCAGGATACAACAAGGGTTGATATTAACGCTTGCAAGGCGTGGCAAATAACACTTGGCAAAGGAGTTACTGTAGCGGTTATAGATAATGGAATACAACTCGATCATATAGATTTAGCCCCCAACATTTCGTCTTTGAGCTATGATACAGAAACTCATTCTTCTCCGAGCAAACTATATTGGTTTCATGGAACACACGTTGCGGGAATCATTGGTGCGGTGAAAGACAATGGCATACAAGTAGTTGGAGTTGCTCCCGAATCTACTCTAATGTCTATTAGTAATTCAATTCAACCAAATCCTAGTAGTCAGATTAATAGAGCATCCGGAATAAATTGGGCTTGGGAAAATGGAGCAGATATTATCAACTGTTCGTGGGGCACCAGTGGTATTTATGTGGATGCAATTGCCGAAGCTATTGATAACGCTCTTACTTTGGGAAGAAATGGAAAAGGCGCTATTGTGGTCTTCGCTTCGGGCAACGAATATAATTATAGCATTCCGTTTCCGGCGAACGCTAATTCTGATATTTTAGTTGTTGGGGCTATGGATATAACTGGGCATAGGGCAGATTTTTCTAATTTTGGAGATGAATTAGACATTGTAGCTCCAGGAAGAACAATATTTTCAACTATTCCCTTTAATAGCGCAGATTACATGGATGGAACATCACAAGCGGCGCCGCATGTTTCCGGAGTTGCAGCTCTTGTACTTTCCATAAATCCAGATCTTACAGGATTACAGGTTAGAGATATCATTGAAACTACTGCACAAAAAGTACGAGACAAACTATACGAATATCAACCTTATTTTCGTCCCAATGGCACATGGTGTGAGCAAATGGGTTATGGCTTAGTAGATGCATATAGCGCTGTATTAATGGCAGTTGATTCTAAATGCAATAACGGGTTTCCTTTGGTTTATGGAGTTATTGAACAAAATGCCGTATGGAATACCCCTTTACGTGCAATAAATGAAATTACTATTCCAAGCGGAGTTACCTTAACCATAACCAACACCGTTTATTTCTTACCCTCTGCTAAAATTTTAGTAGAGCCCGGCGGCAAACTCATCATCAATGGCGGTACTCTCACCAGCGCCTGTGAGGATGAGATGTGGCAAGGCATTGTGGTAATGGGAAACTCAAGTCAACCTCTTCAGCAGCCATACCAAGGCTACGTTCAAATAACAAACGGGGGTGCCATAAAAAATGCTTTGTGCGCCATTACCGTAGATGGCGGTGGCATGGTAAATGCCAATAATGCCTATTTCATGAACAATAAAAAAGGCGTTCATTTTACAGCTATTGCGTCCTCTCAAAGTGGTATATCCGGCACTTTTACACAAGCACAATTTGCTTTAAACAGCAGCTATATAGGCAATCCTGCTTTTTTTGAGGGACATCTTAAAATGGAAAGCAGCGGTGGTGTGGATGTATCCGATTGTTTATTTTCAAACTATTTTACCTCAAATCTCAACTATGGGATTATGGTTGAAAATAGTTTTACGAACTGGTCGGGGACCAATCAATTAATATCCACGCCTGTTGCCCTGCAAACAGGCGCTACTTTAACCAACATGGGTAGCGTGAAATGCAACGAACACAGTACAGTAACTGTTCATCTTGGCGGCAAACTCCATATTAACGGCGGCACATTTACCAACGCCACTGCCGGTACAATGTGGCAAGGTATCACTGTAATGGGCGATAATGCCAGAGCATTGTTGCCACAATATCAGGGAGATGTTCACATAAGTAATGGCGGCGCCATTAAGAATGCCATAACAGGTATTACCGTGCAGAGCGGCGGCATGGTAACGGCTGTGAATGCCCTTTTTGAAAACAATAAAACCGGCGTTCATTTCCAACCCATCTCAACGCCGCAAACGGCTCCATCCGGCATATTTAACGGAACCAATTTCGGATTGGATAATAATTATTTCGGAACAGATTTCGGAGCGCTCCTTAACATGGACAACTGCGGTGAAGTATGGATAACAGGGTGTAACTTCTCAAGTGCAACGCCACTAAACCAATACAATGGCGTTGTGGTAACCAATAGCGCTACCCGCTGGTCGGGTATCAATCAATTACTATCTGTTCCTGTTGACCTGCTTCCGGGCGCCGCCTTAACCAATACAGGCACTGTAAAGTGTAACGAAAACAGTATGGTTTCTGTTAGCGCCATCTGCAAACTCACTATAGATGGCGGCACCTTTACCAGTACGGCAGCCAATGTAATGTGGCAGGGTATCTTTGTAGCAGGCAAAGAGTCGGCTTGGCCTGATCCGCACGGTTATGTGGAACTCAAAAACGGCGCTACTGTCCAAAATGCTTTAACCGGCATTTGGGCTTCCTATAGAGCTATTGTTGAAGCGGATAACGCCTATTTTATCAATAACAAAGTAGGAATACAAACAGGAATGCGTTCCGATGCCCAGCTCTCCAATACACAATTTATCATCAATAACAATTATCCAAATAGCAACTTGGATTTTGATGTTCACTTAAAACTGCTTGACAGCAAGCAAGGTACAGTTACAAAATGTACATTCTTAAATGAAACCAATCAGGTAAATAACAATAGTCCTGGTATTTATTCAAAAGAAAGTAATATAGGGATAAAAGCTGTTAATACATGTTTACACTGTAAAAATTCTACATTTTCAGGATTTTATATTGCCCTGTCTGCAAGCAACACCGGAATCATTCCTTCAGGTTCTATTCAAAACAACAATTTCACAAACAATTTATCCGGCGTAAAATTAAATGCAGTAAACTTCCAAAATGTTAAGTATAATCAATTTGACCTGACTCTTAACAGTGCTGTTGGAATATATACTTCTCAGTCAACCGGATACACCATAGAAGAAAATAGTTTCTTGAATGAAAAATCTTCTAAAACTATTGGTGTAAAAATAGAAAGCAGTGGAAGTGAGGAAAATGTAATCTATAAAAACAATTTCTACGAACTGTTTGCCGGCATACAGGCTATAGCTGTAAACTCATCACAACCGGCTCCTCCTCATCAGGTAGTTACAGGGTTGCAATTTCTCTGCAATTTGTTTAAAGAAAGTGAGGTAACCGACTTCGTAGTGGGGGCTATACCCGGATTAAGTTCCCCTCATGGAGATCACTCGGTACGTCAACTACAAGGAGGGAAGTCCCTACCGGCAGGAAATCAATTCTTTTCAGTTACCAATATCAGCAATTATTCCAACTACTCCATTGAATATGTTTATAGTACATGCTCACAACCGGAATTTCCAAAGGGCACCGTAGGAATTGTCAATACACTTCCCTATAATATTTTATCTGATTGTCCTTCTCACAGTAAGCGTTCTGGGGAAGACTTAGAACAAGCCTTAGCCCAATACAATGAATGGAACGAAGAATATGAATACTGGCTTGAAAAACTCCTTGCTTTGGGCGGTGATAGCGGAGAAGAATATAATACGATTTTAGAGATG
>WQSU01000184.1 GCA_009787675.1 Lentimicrobiaceae bacterium | reverse complement strand
AACCGTATTTTCCAACCAATGCGAACGATCCGTTTGAATGCTACGCTTTAAGCGAACTTTGCGAAAGCACGGATCAACCAAATAATACTTGTGCAAGGTTTGTAAAAGCCCTTTACCTTTGATTTCATAGCGAGGAACTTTGTACAGCAAAAACGCATCACAAAGCGAATCCAAATATCTCGCAACGGCTTCCTTATCAATTACAGTTCCGTGTGTGCGGAGAGTGTCGGAAATGGAGCGAGGCGAAACAAACTTGCTCATAGAGTCAAATGCAAAATCAATAATCTTATTAAAGTTGTGCTTTTCCTTGATATTTAGCCTCGCAAAAATATCTTTTTCAACGATTGTGTTCAATACACTGCTAACAAAATTATCGGCTTGCTTTTGACTTATTTTCTTTTGGCTATAATACTCAGGGACACCGCCTTCCACAATGCAATCCGCCAAACTATGAATTTTTGACAAATTTGGCGTTTTCATGGCGATAAATTCGTAATATTCAGAAAATTGTAATGGCAAAATAGGCGTTTCAATGTATCGCCCTGTAAGCAGAGTCGCCAACTCCCCCGAGAGCAGGTGTGCGTTAGAGCCCGTGATATAAACATCGCAATTTTCTTTGATATACAAACTATCTACGAGCCTTTGAAAGTCCTTGATGTTTTGCACCTCATCAAGAAAAATGTAATTCATNTTATCTGCGATAAGCTTGTTCTTGATGTGCGTGTGAACTTGAAATGCATCGCCAAGAGCCAACGTATCAAAATCCTCAAAATTGTAAAATTGGATTTGCTTTTTCGTCACGCCATTTTCCAGAAGTTCATCAGCAAACATTTGCAACAATGTGGATTTTCCACAACGACGCACACCTGTAATGACCTTAATCAAATTTTGGTCTTTCAGGTTACGCAGAGTTTGCATATACTGCTTGCGTTCTATCAGTTGTTTCTTTTCCATATTTTTTGCAAAGTTACGAAAAATTATTAATATCTTTTACAAAGACATGAAGTTATTTTGGATTTTGCATTTGTGGCAACGGCTGACAATAAGTTTTATTCACAACTTTTTCCCTGAACGATGCCTTGTTTTTGAAATTTCTTGACATATTTATTATGATGTCTTCGTAGTCATTGATCGTTATTCCGTTTTCAGTTTTTTCGTGGTAAAATGGCTTTATTGAAACACAATTTTCATGCTCAAACAATGTGTTAAGCAATGTTCTATCCGAGTTTCCGCAGGAATGACCAAATATGTATATTTGAAAATAATCAGAATCTGCAAAATCCAACATTTTTTTGTAGTTGTCGGCTTGTAGGTATTTTATAGATTTGATATTTTTGAAGTACTCTTTGTCACTTTGGTTTTCAATTTCCTTATACTCATTTGCCAACTCGTCTCCATAACCGAAAATTATTGGATTTTTTTTACTGTTTAGTTCGCCGTGAATATGGATTGTTTGAATATGAAAATACGGTAAATCATCGGGCCATATACTTTTTGCATCCTTATATTCTTTGAAGTCCGAATATAATGATTCCGTTTTTGTATAATTAAAATTTAGCATTAAGTTGTTCTGTGGATAAAATTTATACGACTCCCCATGTAAGTAGCCAAACACCTTTAAGTATTCCGCCATTCGCTCGTCGGTTACATGTCGATCTTCTCCTCGATAATAGTTTATCATATCTTTTCTCAATCTTTCTTGCAGTTCTTTGTAATATGAATCAACCCTAAAATCAAGAGTTTCATCCTTAAGAATGCGAATTATGTATTCCACTAACGATTTCTCCTTGTTTTTTGCAAACTCTTTTAACTTAAAAGCGTCATAAAAAAGGTCATACATGTCATCTGTTAGGGATAGTTCGCTTGTTATTTCAGACAAATAGACTTCTAGTTCTTGTTTTATTTTTTCAAAATCGTCATTCAATTTTGCAATAGGTGTTTTCTTTTCGGAAGCTTTGTCTTCTTTTGCTATTAGGCCAAATAGACTATACTCTGATTTTTTTTGTATAATGTTTTTTATCTCTTGATGATATTCTTCTTCTATATCTACCCAGTTTTGCAAATGTGTTTTTTCTATAATTTTTCTCAAAAAAAGATTTTTGTAGTCAACTCTCAAGTTGTAATGCTTCTTATTGAATAAGAAATCTTGATAGTTGCTATTATTTGGTTGAGTGTACCAAGTATTAAAACTTTCAGAGATTACTGATATATTATCGCTTTCATAGCTTTCCGCTCTGCCTCTTCTTATATTTGCAACATCTTTTGTTGCTAAATGCTCTTTTACCTTCGTTGCCTCCTTTTCCAAAAGCCATTCAATAAAATCCTTATAGCCAGTTTTTAAGCCATGTGCTAAATCAAAGCCGTTTCCTATCAAAATTATTCTATTCATATTGATACTGTATTTGATCTTTGATTTTATATTTCACATCTATTTCCAAAACAACAACCTCATCAGATTCTGTTATATGCGAAACAGAATATAAAAGTTCTGTTCCACTTGACAACAATACAAGAGCTGTTCCTACTATTTTTTTGCCATTGTTAGGTTTTGCGTATTCCCTCTTCAATTCATATACTTCATTTCCAAAACTGCTTATGTCTTTACCTATTATATCGTTCAAGTTTTGAAAGACGATGTCCTCTTCAATCTTTTGGTTTGCTACATTTACATTACTTAAAATTATAGCAAACACAATAAACAAGGGGAAAAGTCCAAGAAAAAAAAAAAATAAAAGAGCTGTTCTTACGCTATCAGGAAACAAATAGATACTAAGAACAAATGCTCCTATCAAGGCAACTACCAAAAGAACAAAATAATTTTTTTTGTCCCTATATCTTTTTCTATTATAGTGAAAAACGATATTACCGTTTTCTTTTACGTGATTATTTTCCATAGCGGTACGGAGTTATTCTTTATTTAGTCTGCAAAAGGAAGTAAACAAACACAATCGTAACAATTAGTGTCGAAATAATCGAAAGAAAAGAGAATAGATTGGTCTTATGAATGCTCTTCCCCCACTTTTCGATTTCGATTTTGGACTTATGTGTAATTGATGCTTCAAATCGACTTTTTGCCACCATTCTATATTCTATCCAAATGAGATATATCATATTAAAAATAGGTAAGAGCATAAATGAGCGGGGAACATCGGAAAACATTATTAAGGCAATAAATCCAGCAATAAAAACAGTATTTACGGTAAATAATTTATCGTGTATTCTGTCAAAATGCTTTAAAATGTTTTGTTTGCCTTCTTCTTCAAACTTCTCAAAAGAAGCATATGTTTTTTCAACACTCTTTTCAATTTCTGCGATGTCATTTTTTTTTGTATTCTCCATATCTTACTTACTAAGCTATTCAGTATTAGTGTTTTTTTTTACAAAGGTGTGCTTTCTTTCTCTAATTCCTCTTCAATATGTTTTAATTCATTCAGCACTCTTTTTTCAGTCTCGTTCAAATTATCAACATTTGCATATTGTTCCGCTAACAACCGTCCATATTCCATTTTTGCAACTCTTGTCGTTTTATCTGAATTTATCGTGTCAAATAGCTCAAACCTTAATCTTCTTTCTTTCAAATTTTCAAAAAACATTTTGTATATTTCTTTGTGTTCTTTGAGTGAACAAGCTAAGAAAGCTTTGAAGTATTCATTCAGTTCGTTTTTGAATTTTTTTACCCCCTCTTGCGTTAGTAGCTCAACAAATTCTTCTGTTGATTTCTCTAAATCGTTTCCGAAAGCACAATGAATGCCATCAGAAATGATAATGTTTATGTCTTGTCTTATTTCAACGTCTTTTATAGAAAGCACGAAAAAGTGCTGAAACAACAGTATTTGGTAATTGTGCTTTTCGTCTTCAAGTGTTTTTTCATACTCTTTACCAAATGATATTGTTTTTAGCTTTAGGTATGCCTGCTTCAGCTTTGTAAAGTCACAGCTTTGCAATTCTCTAGACACTAGCAGTTTGAAAATATTTATAACATCTTCTGGGATATCTACCAGTCTATCAAGTAAACTAATAGTTTCCTCTCGTTTGATCTGCTGATATATTTTGGTTATATTGTTGTTTATATCATCGCTCGTTTTTTTTACCACACGTCTAGTTTGTGAAACAACATTCAACATTCTTTCAACATCATGTTTTGTTTGGTCAGCATCTTTTTTACTGTTTTCAATTCTTCTTGCCATTATGGTCACATAAGCCCCTAAAAACACTACAAAAATTGCAAAAAGAATCACAGCCAAATTAAGAGAACGTGTCGAAGCGTTCAGTTGAACAGAAACAGTATTTATCACTTGTTCGGATAGTCGTTGCTGAAAAAGTAGTTGCTCGTTAAGGCGGTTTAACTCTTCTTCTAATCCTTTTAATTCTAATTTGATATTGTTGATTTTATTATCCAATCTCAGATCTTGATTTGGATTGGCAACCGCACATAGTGGCAATAGCAATAAGATAAGAATGATTTTTCTCATAATCTGATTTTTTTTTGTTTTTATTCCCCAATCTCCCTCGCCACCAAATCCTCCGCCAACATCTTTGCCTGTGCTATCACCGTGTCAACCGCTTTTTCTTGCAAGTCGGGCGGATAACTGAATTTTCGCAAAATGCGACGTATGTTTCGACGTAAGGTTGCCTGCACACTCTCTTTAATTGTCCAATCTATAGTAGTGCTGTTGCGGACAGTTGATAAAAGTTCTTGTGCGATATGTTTCAGAATTTCATCGCCAAGCACGGCTACAGCACTATTGTTCACTTCCAATGCTGTATAAAAAGCGTATTCGCGATAATCCAAACCTAATTTTTCGCCTCTGCGGTCAGCATCTTTCATTTGCTCGGCAAAAGGAATGAGCACTTTTTCCAAAAACTCTACAGTATCAATCATCCCATTGTGGTAGCGCTTTATAGCATCTTCGAGCATTTCAGAAAATTTTCTGCTTTCTACTAAGTTGATTTTACTGCGTTTTTTAATCTCGTCTTTCAGTAATTTTTTTAGCAACTCGACCGCCAAATTCTTTTGTGGCATATCTTTGAGTTCTTGTAAAAACTGCTCGTCTAAAATAGCAATGTCCGGTTTTTTCAAACCTGCAGCATCGAAAATATCAACGACATTGTCGGCAGTGATTGCTTCGGAAATGATTTGCTTGATTGCAGTTTCCATTTCGTCGTCAGTTTTTCCGCCTTCATTTCGGTCTGATATCTTTACTAATCGTGCCTTTATTGCTTGAAATAATGCCACATCATCACG
>WQSU01000183.1 GCA_009787675.1 Lentimicrobiaceae bacterium | reverse complement strand
ACCCGGAGATAAGTTTATCTACTATGCCAATATGGTAGGCTTTGTTATTCTCATTACACTCTTGCTTTATGCGAATGGAATGGATGTTTTAAGATTATTTAGGTAGTGCATATTTTGGCACTATTCTTGTTAATAACAATGTTTTTATAATTGATTTTGCAGATGAATTTTAAGTTTTCCGAAGAAATGAAAAACGCCTTGGACGAGGCAAAAAAAATAGCGGTAAAATACGGCTATAGCTCAGTGGGAGTGGAACATGTGGCGCTTTCCATATTTAAAACAGTTTCGTTTAATACAGTGCAACAAGTTTGCGATTTGTATAAAATTGACAACACCCAGTTGTGTGCTCAAATTCAAGAAATGTTGCAAAATAATGAACATCAAACCAATGCAGATATTGATACGATAAAATTCAATGTGCTTACCGAAAATCTTTTCCGCTTAGCCTATTTGGTTTCCAAAGAGTGTAGAAGCGAGTATATTGAAATGATTCACTTTGTGTTAGCCATATTAAAAGATGGCAGAACCGACTCTAACAATGCCATCAAGTTGTTGTTGCGTAAAACAGGTATGACTTATGAAAATGTGCTTTCTGACATAAAAGCTGAAGAAGCTCCGGTAGGTTTCGGCGCAGCCATGGCAGGCGCTGACGACGACGACGATGACGACGACGATGACGATGACCGCAGACGTGGCAAAAAACAGCCCAAAGGACAAGCCCGAAGCACAACCCCCATGTTGGATAGTTTTGGTAAGGATTTAACCAAACATGCTGCGGAGGGCAGGTTAGACCCCATCGTGGGGCGCGAAAAAGAGTTGGAGCGTATTGCTCAGATTTTGAGTAGAAGAAAGAAAAACAATCCCGTGCTGATTGGAGAACCCGGCGTGGGAAAATCGGCAATAGCTGAGGGACTTGCCATGCGCATCTCGCAAGGCAGGGTTTCTCGAACTTTGCTCAACAAACGCATTGTGAGCTTGGATATGGCTTCACTGGTTGCCGGAACGAAATATCGCGGACAATTTGAAGAACGCATGAAAGGTATTGTGGCAGAATTGGAGAAAAATCGCGATGTGATTCTTTTTATTGATGAGTTGCACACCATGGTGGGTGCAGGCAGTCCTCCGGGTAGCCTCGACGCCTCCAACATGTTTAAACCTGCACTTGCAAGTGGTGATATTCAATGTATTGGTGCAACCACGTTGGATGAATACCGTCAATATATTGAGAAAGACGGTGCACTGGAACGTCGTTTCCAAAAAATTATGATGGAACCCACTACGGTGGAAGAAACACTGGAGATATTGAAAAATATTAAAGACCGTTACGAAGATCATCATTTAGTGCGCTATACGGAGGAAGCATTGCATGCCTGCGTAGCATTGTCAACACGTTATATTACAGATAGATGTTTGCCCGACAAGGCGATAGATGCGTTGGATGAAGCAGGTGCACGTGTTCATATTACCAATATTCATGTACCTCAGGAAATATTAGACCTTGAAAAACAAATTGATGACTTGCAAAAACTGAAAAACGAAGCTGTTGCCAATCAACAGTTTCAGTTGGCAGCCGATTATCGTGATGCCGCTAAGCATGCGGAAGAAGCGTTGGCGAGACACAAAAAAGAATGGGAAAACCAATCAAATACCGAACGTCCAACAGTGAACGATGAGGATGTGGCTGAAGTGATTGCCATGATGACCGGCGTCCCCGTGAAACGTATTGCCAAAAACGAAAGTGAAAAACTGATGCTCATGGCGCAGGAATTGGAAGGAAAAGTGATTGGGCAAGATGAAGCCATTTTGAAAATTGCAAAAGCAATTCGCAGAAACAGAGTGGGCTTGAAAGACCCCAACAAACCTATCGGAACATTTGTGTTTTTAGGACCTACCGGCGTGGGAAAAACATATCTGGCAAAGGTTTTAGCCGATTATCTCTTTGATTCTCAAGAAGCCATGATTCGCATTGATATGAGTGAATATATGGAGAAACACACCGTTTCGCGCTTAATTGGCGCACCTCCGGGTTACGTGGGCTACGAGGAAGGCGGACAACTCACCGAAAAAGTGCGCCGCAAACCCTATTCAATTGTCTTACTTGATGAAATTGAAAAAGCGCACCACGATGTGTATAATGTTTTGTTACAAGTTTTTGATGACGGGCAGTTGACTGACGGCATTGGTAGAAAAGTGGATTTTAAGAATGCAATTATTATCATGACCTCCAACATCGGTTCGCGGGAACTGAAAGATTTCGGTACGGGCATGGGCTTCAGTACTTCCGCCATACAGGCAAACAAGAGCAAAATGGAACACAGCGTGTTGGAAAATGCCCTCAAAAAAAACTTTGCACCTGAATTTTTAAACCGTATTGATGACATTGTTTATTTCAATAGTTTAGATAAAACAGAAATTGTGAAAATTATTGAAATAGAATTAAATAAAGTATTAAAACGTGTGGCAAACTTGGGACTTGAAGTAACAGTTTCCGACAAAGCTAAAGACTTTCTTGCCGAAGCAGGCTGGGACAGCAACTATGGAGCCCGCCCTCTAAAACGCGCCATTCAAAAACATGTGGAAGATGTTCTTGCAGAGGAGATTCTCCTTAACCGTATTGATGACAACAGAAAAGTAACTTTGGACTATAACGACTTAACGGAACGAATGGAAGTGAAATAAAATTCTTTACAATGTAAAACGAAAACAAAATTATTATGAAAAACTTTTTTAAATTAATTGTAGTGGCAATATTGGGGCTCTCTGTAATGGTTGCTTGTAAAGACAAAAATGTTACACATATATCTCTTGATCCCAATACACTCACTATCAATGTAGATCAAACGGAAATCTTAACGGTATCGGTGTTTCCTGAAGATGCTATTAACAAAGAAGTAACTTGGGAGAGTAGCAATCATGATGTAGCTGTAGTAAATAGAGGCAGTGTTACGGGCAAAGGCGAAGGAGTTGCCATAATTACCGTTACTACCAATGACGGTAATTTTCAGGCAACCTGCACTGTAAATGTTACGCTTCCCGACATTTTCTATGAACCTGAATTAGTGTTTGTTCAAGGAGGAAATTTTTTCATGGGTTGCACCGCTGAACAAGGAGATGAATGTGAGGAGAATGAAACTCCTACACATGAGGTAAGATTAAATGATTTTCAAATTGGGAGATTTGAAGTTACTCAAAAAGAGTGGGTAACCATTATGGGCTATAACCCCAGCGCTAACGTAGCATACGATTTGCCTGTTGAAAAGGTAAGCTGGGAGGAAGTGCAAGAATATATTAAGAAATTGAATGAATTGACTGGGAAAAACTATCGCTTGCCTACCGAAGCTGAATGGGAGTATGCTGCACGTGGAGGCCAAAAAAGTAAAAAATTCAAATATTGCGGTAGCCATGCGATTGATGAAGTGGCTTGGTGTGCTGAGAATAGTGTTTCAACCCATCCGGTGGGCTCAAAAACACCCAATGAATTAGAGATTTTCGATATGAGCGGTAATGTTTGGGAATGGTGTAGAGATTGGTATGGCGATTATGATGAGAAAACCCAAAGTAATCCTGTTGGTCCTTTAACGGGAGAAAACCGTATTATACGTGGTGGAAGCTATAACTTCGCATCTGAATTTTGTCGCATTTCTTATAGAGGGGAGCAATATTTCGATTTTAAAGGCTCCTATATTGGGTTTCGGTTGGTGTTACCATTTCGTGAAAATAATTAAGAATTCAAGGAAAACTTTGCTTTTTCCGCCTCACAAGATCATTAGCAAACAACTCTGCCTTTATGCTTCCTAATGGTCAACTCTTTTTCTCAACAGTATGTGCAAAAGGTATTTGCCGTCAAAAACAGACAATCACTAACATTCCCTGAATCAATTTAGATATTTAGGGAAAATATTTATTTTTGCCGTCTAAATATATTTTGATTATTAGTAAAGACTTAAACCGTTAAATACAAATAAATTGTAGTCCCATTGAAAAACTACCCACACCTCATAGCCCAAGCTCTCAGCCTACCTGAGCATTATGTTAAAAACACGTTGGATTTATTGGAATCGGGTGCCACTATTCCATTTATTGCACGCTATAGAAAAGAAAATACCGGAAGTTTTGATGAGGTGCAAATTACTCAAATTCGTGATTTACATGAGAAATGGGTGGAATTGGACAAGCGGCGCGGCGCGATTTTAGATTCTATTGAGGAACAAGGCAAACTGACGCCGGAATTGGCGCAGAAAATTAACAACGCGCAAACAATGAGCGAGTTGGAAGATCTCTACTTGCCCTATCGTCCCAAACGGAAAACCCGCGCCACCATAGCAGTTGAAAAAGGATTGGAACCGCTTGCCATTGTTATTTATGAACAAAAAAACGTTCAACTGCATCAACTTGCAAGACAATATATTGACGAAGAAAAAGGCGTGCATAATGTGGAAGAAGCGTTGCAAGGAGCGCGCGATATTATTGCCGAGTGGGTTTGCGAAAATATTGCCGTGCGCGTGAAAATGCGAGATGCCTTTACGAAATTTGCCATCATTGCTGCTAAAGTGGTAAAAGGGAAAGAGGCTGCAGGTAGCAATTTTAACCTCTATTTCGATACGAAAGAGTTGCTTTGTAAAGCGCCTTCCCATAGAATTTTAGCCATGTTTAGAGGCGAGGAGGAGGGATTTCTGCGCCTTTCCATTGAACCCGATGTTGAAAAAACGGTTTCGCTGATAAAGAAGTCTGTTTTAAAGGGATATAACAGTTGCGCCGAACAGGTGTCACTTGCAGCAGAAGATTCGTACAAACGTTTGCTTCAGCCCCAAATGGAAACGGAAATGCGCAAACTCTTTAAGGAAAAAGCTGATCAGGAAGCGATTACTGTTTTTGGAACGAATCTAAGACAATTGTTAATGGCAGCCCCCTTAGGGCAAAAAATTACTTTGGCAATAGATCCGGGTTTTCGTTCAGGCTGCAAAGTTGTGGTTTTAAGCAAACAAGGGCAGTTGCTGGCGCATGATGTTATTTTTCCGCATCCGCCTGAGCCGCAATACAAAACCTCGTCTGATACTTTGAGCAATTTGGTGGAGAAATTTGAAGTAGAAGCAATTGCCATTGGAAATGGTACTGCCGGACGGGAAACAGAAACGTTTGTACGCTACATCCCTTTTTCTCGTCCTGTTACAATTGTGATGGTGAATGAGAGTGGCGCTTCCATCTACTCTGCGTCTGAAGTGGCGCGCAAAGAGTTTCCCAATTATGATGTAACAGTGCGTGGTGCAGTATCCATT
>WQSU01000182.1 GCA_009787675.1 Lentimicrobiaceae bacterium | reverse complement strand
TGATGCAAAACGAGCCGATTTCTCTAAATTTATACCCCCAACAAAACCGCTGAACGGGAAGAAAGTTGCCATTATTGGAGGTGGTCCCGCAGGATTAACCGCCGCCTACTATTTGCAAATAGAAGGATTTCAAGCAGATATTTACGAACGCGCAACAAGTGCCGGTGGATGGCTTCGCTACGGAATCCCCGAATATCGCTTGCCAAATGCCGTGCTGGATCAAGAAATTGAGAACATTACTAACTTGGGCGTCAACATTTTCACCCATAAATCTATCGGCGAAAATGTGCAAATTGCCGATTTGGACATAAACTATGATGCTCTATTTCTTGCCATTGGTGCACAAAACGGTGATTTGTTGGGCGTTGGTGAAAAACCTGCACCAAATCTGGTTTCCGGTATCGATTTTTTGAAACGCAACGCCGAAACCAACAACGATACCAATCTGACAGGCAAACGCGTGGTGGTAGTGGGTGGCGGCAACACCGCTATGGACTGCTGCCGTTCTGCACGCCGCTGCGGCAGCGAGGAGGTAATTGTGCTGTATCGCAGAACCGAAGCCGATATGCCCGCCAACCCCATCGAAATTCATGAATCGAAAGTGGAGGGTGTGGAATACATCTTCCTGGCTGCTCCTGTAGATGTGTATTACAATGAAAATGGAATACTTACAGGCTTAAAGTGCATTAAAATGAAAGCCGAGAAAACGCCCGGATCGCGCCGCTCCAACATCGTTCCCATTGAGGGCAGCGAGTTTGATCTGCCTTGCGATTTGGTGCTGCCGGCAACAGGACAGAAAATTCAGTATGATGTACTTAATCATATCAACCAATACTTCCAACCCCAAGAACTACAGCTCAATAAGTGGAAAACGCTGGATGCCAACGAAACCACCATGCAGATGAATATCCCTAAAATATTTGCTGCGGGAGATGCCGTTACGGGTCCCACCAACATCATTGAAGCCATTGCCGGAGGAAAAGCTGCCGCTAAACATATTGAATTATTTATATATAATAAAATAGAAGAACCGCAAAAAGTGTTTGTTTCCACCAAAGATAATTTTGAAAAACAGATTGCAGAAAACTACGAAAATCGCTTTGCAGCCTGTGCCCGCTATGAAATGCCTGTATTACCTGAAAATGAACGTCATAACTTCAAAGAAGTAGAATTGGGATATCAAGAAGACCATTTGGCAAAACAGGAAGCTAACCGCTGCTTAGAGTGCGGATGTTCAGCATTTTACGATTGCTTATTGCAAAAATATTGCGCTGACTACGGCGTTGACCAAAGCAGATTCAAAGGTAAATTTCAGAAGTTCGAAGTTAACTTTCAACATTCTAAAATAGAATTAGATAATAACAAATGTATTTTGTGCGGCAGATGTGTGCGCGTTTGCCATGAGTACTCCGGCAACAAAGCATGGGCATTTTTTAAAAGAGGCTCACAAACCTACATTGCGCCCAACTTGGAGGGCAATTTGGAGGAGAGCCGCTGCGACGCCTGCGGACTATGCGTGGATACTTGCCCCACGGGCGCGTTGTACGAGAACTTCAACCACAAAATTTTGCCACTCCCCTATCAGAAACTCCCCGCCATTGACCCATTCGGATCAGAGGGCTTTGAAGTTGATTTATTGGAATACAAAGGAAATATTTACGGTGCAAAATCTCGCTACGGCTTTGTAAATCAATTTGGAATAATCAACAGAGAGATAAAATTCGAATACGAAATTTTTAACAGAAAAGACCGAATCACCCACCCGCTTCTAAGGGAAAGGAATGGAGAGCTAAAGCCCATTACCACAAAGCAAGCCATAGAAATCATCCAAAATAACACCTCTCATTCCTCACCCCTCACCTCCATCCTCGTCTCCCCGCAGCTCACCAACGAATCCATGTATTTGATTCAGAAACTTGCGCGAACGTGTTTGAAAACCAACGCCATTGGTTCATCCTATTTTATGCAACATAAAAGCATGGTTTTCAATGTAAATAAGAATGATAATTTGCCGCTTGGAGAGTTGTATGGCGCTAAACGTATTTATATTGTGGGCACAGATTTGGCAAAAGAACATCCTGTGATCAGTCATTTGGTACAAAACTCACGAACAGAGCAGCATACTCCTGTTACTTTGATTACTACAGCAACAAGCTCTTCTTTATCGCATCGTGTAGATAATTTGCTACAAATTAATGATTATCACGCTTTTGTTACGGCTGTTAATCATTATATTTTAAAAAACAATTTAGAAAAAGGGATTTTTGTGGAGGGATTAGCGCAATTTTTCGATGCCTACAAAAATCATATCTTATCCTTGCAATATGATGATTTACTGCAGCATGCCCATATTTCCGATGAAACGGTGGCGCAGTTTGTGAATGAAATTTTAGAAACACCAGAATCCATATTTATTTTTTCGGAAAAAAGCGGCGATGAAAAAACTTTTTGCGAGCTAAAAAACTTGATGCTGTTAACTGAAAAACAGGGTAAAACATTCTGCGGCTTAATGTTGCTCAAACCCGATTGTAATACGCAAGGGCTATACGACATGGGCATTCACCATGAATATGGTCCTGGATTTAGAAAATGGGAAAGCGATTATTTAGAGCTCGTTAAGCAAACTTGGAAGGTGGAAGATTTGCCCATTGAACCTGTTTGCCCCGGAACTCTGCTGAAAAACAAAACTGCAAAAAATGTCTTCATTTTTGGAGAGAACATTGTTGAAAACAACCCATTTACAAAAGAGTATATTAAAGAAGCCGATTTTGTTTGCGTGCAATCTATTTTTGAAAACGAAACCACCGCATTGGCTGATTTGATCCTGCCGATGAATTTCGCCTTAGAATTGGGAGGCAGCTTTACCTCCTCCTTTAAAGTAGCACAACCTTTCGATGCGGTGCGCCCGTGCCCATTCGAATGGAATGATTATCAATTCTATACAGAACTAATGCGAGCCTTTGGGGTGAAAACCTCTCAGCATTATCAAGATATTTTCTTGGAAATGATCGCGTTGTTGCAAGTGGGGTGCTGTGGGGAGAGGCGGCATGAGTTTTTAATTTGGAATTAGAAAAAGTATTTCACATTTTTTTCATTACTCCAAGAATCATTTAAAATACTCCCCTACCCCTAAAACCAAAAATCCCTGCACGGTTTTAGCATACAGGGATAACTCATTGAGTTAAAACAAAAAAGAGAGCCAAAATGACTCTCTTTTTGGAGCGGAAAACGAGACTCGAACTCGCGACCCCGACCTTGGCAAGGTTCGCGCCCCATCCGCCAAAAGGCTGCGCCTTTCGGCTCTTACCAACTGAGCTACTTCCTTTTACGAATTGTTAATTTGAAGAAAAATGCAGATTTTGGAATTAGGTAACACACTATGTGTAACATTTATGTTCAAACTGTCTGCGGTTAATAAATAATTTAATTTGTTGATTTATAATAATATGTCTTAGATGAAAAAAATATATTTTCGCCCTTGAATTTGAAAGCGTATAATACAATGATAGACCAAACTCAAATCTTAAACTATTTGGCTTCAAATAAGCAAGTTATCAGTCAAAAATATAATCTGACCAAGTTAGGTATTTTTGGCTCGTATGCTCGTAATGAACAAACAACGAAAAGTGATTTAGATTTGATAGTTGAATTTGAAGACAATACGCCTAACCTATCGGATAAAAAGGATTTTTTGAAAGCAGAGATAGGCTCGGCTTTTAATTTACAAGTTGATGTTTGCAGAGAAAAATACATTAAGCCTATTTTTCTTCAACACATTTTAACAGATGCCATATATGTATAATCTAAGCAGAACGGATTATTTTTGTCTATTAAATATGCTTGATGCTATTGCAAAAATTAAGCAATATTGTACGCCTTTTAATTCTGCCGATGATTTATATAATGATTCACAAGCGTTTGATGCAAGTTTAATGAACTTTATAATCATAGGCGAAATGGTAGAAAAACTATCTAGCGAATTGATAGAAGCTACTGAAAATGAAATAAATTGGTTTAAAATAAAAGGCTTCAGAAATATTTTGGCACACAATTATTTCGGAGTTGATGCCGAAGAAGTATGGCAAATTGTACACAATGGGTTACCGAAACTTGAAACACAATTAAAGGAGTTGGTAAAGTAAAAATTCCGATAGATTTTTTAATAATTCATAATCCATTGGGGGAATACTTACTGTGTAGGGTTGTATATACATAGCCTATTTTATTTAAGTTGCGGCAAAAATAAAACAAATATTTTTTTGAACAAGAAAGAGAAGCCTACCGCTCCCCTTTCCTGCCAAACGGACAAAATGCTACTAATTTTACGTCCTCGCCAAAAGTTATTAAATATTAACATTACCTATTTATTCTTTTGTGTCTTAGCACTTACTTGTATTTCTTTGCTTCTGCAAGTGCCATAATCGCTTCTTTACTCCCTTTCGCGGCTGCTTTTCCTCACCAATAAACGTTCTGCTTGTCCTTAATTAGTTTGTTAATTACGCTGTAGTCGGGGCAATTGGGCTTTGCTGTTTGGCTCTCATTGTCCCAATGCTCGGGGAGAACGGATACTCCCAAAGTAATAAATTTGTTTCGCCTTTCATGTGTAAATCGGAGAAACAATGGTGAATGACCGTTTTTGTAAACGATTTCTTTTTTCTGTACTGCTTTAACATTCATAACTTTAAATGAATTGTGCAGACAGTTTTTACATAATTTTATGTGTAACATTATGTGTAACAAAATGCCAAAAACCACCCCATTTCCCCCAAAAATTTGCCATTTCTCCTCCCCTACCCTCAAAATCAAAAATCCCTGCACGGTTTTAGCATACAGGGATAACTCATTGATTTAAAACAAAAAAGAGAGCCAAAATGACTCTCTTTTTGGAGCGGAAAACGAGACTCGAACTCGCGACCCCGACCTTGGCAAGGTCGTGCTCTACCAACTGAGCTACTTCCGCATGTTATTTACACCTTGATGTAAGTTTCGTACCTCGGGCGGGACTTGAACCCGCACGACCGCAATGGTCACAGGATTTTAAGTCCTGCGTGTCTACCAATTCCACCACCAAGGCTTGTTTCAAAGAACGTTTCTCATTTTGAGGCAGCAAAAATAAACTTTTTTCTCTATCTTCGCGCACATTCTAAAATTTTTTATTATGAAATTATTATTATTAAGCAACTCAACTAATTACAAAGAGTCTTACTTGGGTTGGTGCATGCCTTTAATCCTTGAATTTCTGAAAAACGAAAAGAAAAATATTCTGTTTTTCCCTTATGCCGGTGTAAAAGTCGCAGGAAAGAACTATCCT
>WQSU01000181.1 GCA_009787675.1 Lentimicrobiaceae bacterium | reverse complement strand
ATGTAACCGTTTCTACCGATGCGATTATCATTACCACTTATGAAGTATTGGATAACGGGACAGAACTGGTTTTTGATGAGATTAAAGTGGTGAAACCGGGCTATACCATTACAGCTTCTGCAATAGGTAATGGAACTATTGATCCTGCAGGAGCCACAACGCTGCAACCCGGCGCAAACCAAACTTATACCTTTACGCCTGCTGCAAACCATCACATAACAAGCGTGTTAATAGACGGCGTTAATAATCCTGATGCAGTTGCAAACGGTTATTACACGTTTTCCAATGTAACTGCCATTCATACGATCGTTGTTACCTTTGTCATAGATACTTACACAATCACTGCAAGCGTAACCGGCAATGGATTCATTACGCCAAATGGAACGTTAACGGTAGATCATGGCAGCAGTAAAACCTTTTCCATGCTGCCTGCTGCAGGTCATCATATTGAAGATGTTTTAGTAAACGGTGTATCAAATCCTCTTGCGATCGCAACCGGCAGCTATACTTTCAATAATGCAACAAACAATCAAACCATTAATGTTATTTATGCACCAAACGCTCATATCATCTACTCAGCTTCCGGCGCCCATGGAAGCATTACCCCAGAAGGCGCTGTAACAGTATATCATGGTGAAAACAAAACCTTTAACTTCACGTCCGATGCAGGCTATCACATTGATAAAGTATGGATAGATGGCGTAACCAACTTAGCCGCAGCGCTTAATGGCTCTTATACTTTCAACAATATTTCCGGTAGCCATGATATTACGGTTTCTTTTGCGGCAACCACTTTCACAATCACGGCTACGGCAGGCGCTAACGGAAGCATTACCCCAAGCGGGTCGGTTCAAGTATCCCATAGTTCCGATTATAACTTTTATATAATTCCTAATGCAGAATATGAGATTAGCGCAGTTTATGTAGATGATGTGAGCATTACCGTTCCTGCAAACGGTATTTACATCTTTACCAATGTACAAGCTAATCATACTATTACCGCACTCTTTAGTAAAAAATCATATTTCATTACAACCTCATCAGGAGCAAATGGGACTGTTACACCACAAAATCCAATAGTAGTACATGGTAATAATCAAACCCTCAATTTCATTCCTGAACTTGGCTATAAAGTTGAAAAAGTGTTTGTTGACGGGTTATATCATGAACAAGCCGTGGAAGATGGTTTCTACACCTTTACCAACGTGTTATCCAACCATATCATTACTGCACAATTTGAAAAGAAAACCTATAACGTATTCTTACCAACCGTTACCGGCGCCTCTGTTTTTCCTGTAAATGGCTCAACATCACCTGTTGAATATGGTAACCCTTTCATGTTTGCTATAGAATTGGAAGAAGCCTACAAACAATCCTACCCTATCGTTCGTGCTAATAATATAATAATTACTTCTGTATCGGGGATTTATACTCTTAATAATATTGTGATAGACCAAACAGTTACGGTTACGGGTGTTGAGCCTAATGTTGGCATTATCGAAAACAGAGAATCAATAATTAATATTTTCGGCTATGGTAATGTTGTTACAATCGTAAACGAAGCGCTTATTCCTGTAGATTATGTTGAGATTACGGATATGTTTGGTCGCGTGGTATGGAAAGGACGAGCGCCCGATATGAAGACCGAAATTACGCTTCAAGTAGCTACCGGCATCTATGTTGTTCGTATTATCACAAACGATAATCAACACACAATTACAAAAGTGCATATCAATTAACGGTTAATCAAGTTATCCATAACATGGTTAACAATAAATAATTTGAGGTAATTTTTTTGTCAAGAAGACGGTTACTCAAGAATTTTGGGTAACCGTTTTCAATTTTATGTAGATATTCCTTTGTCTCCATACAACTCCCCAAATTTTCCTTTGTTTAATACAACTTCAAGATTTTTTCTTATTGTACGTTGAAATCCAACGGATTGCAGTCATGGAGTATTAAGTTTTATTTCTAAAACACCTTTAAATGTGCATCATTAATCACTACCGAATCACCCACTTGTTTAATAATGGCAATCCCTTGCTCGGTGCACAGCTGCTCTAATTCAGGGTGAAAGCTCATGGAAGCTAAGCCAAGATAGATTTTAAAATCTTTATAATCAGGACATAAAACTCTAAAAGTTTCTGCTTTTTTCAACGTTTGTTTAACATCATTTTCATGAGCTTTAAACTTTACTTCAATAATAGCTACAGAAGTATGGTTATACAAAACGATGTCATATTCATCTTCAAGTTTTGGAGTATAAATGTGAACATACTTTCGAATTTCATCAAATTCTTCACCGAAGAAGTTTTGTTCTGCATTTTCAAAAGAATTAAAAAAATACTCTTCGGCAAACGAGCCGTGATTATGGCTCCACGAGCCCATAGTCTCTTCCATTTTTTTCATTCTTCTTTCATACTTCTCCCAGTTTTCTTTGAATTGCCGCTCATTTTCTTTTTGTAACCTGTCGGTTTCGGCAAATTTCTCTGTTAAAAAACGGTTTGATTCATGAATAGATGCCATAAGGCTTTCAAAAGTTAAGGCGTTGTTGGGTGTTAGATGGTTCATTTTTTTGTAGGATTTAATGAGTAAAGAATTAAGTTATTTAAGTGATGCCGATTCAATTCCTAACGCTAAGACTTTGATTTTATTTACTTTGGAATATTTATGAAAAAGAAATTTCCCTGCATCAAATTCGCGGCGAATATACATAATGTAACAGCGTTTGTCAAGGGGAAAGCTGTTTTTTTAGTACGTGTAGCGCTTAGTCAACGCAAAAAACGCAATTCAGGAGCTTTTGGCAAATTATTGAATTTTTTTATGAATATTTGCAAACTTTAATAAAACCATAAGTTATTAACATAACATATTTATAATCAATTAAAACCACCTTTATGCAAAACATCGAAAAAGAATTAAACCTCATGGGAATTAGCAACCCCGTTAAAATTTATCACAATTTATCGTATCAAGAACTGTATGTGCATGAAACCAACCCTGAGTTAACAGGCTATGAGCGTGCCTATCATACAAAATCGGGAGCATTATCTGTGGACACCGGCGTCTTCACCGGTCGCTCCCCAAAAGATAAATATGTAGTTGTGGATGAAGAAACTAAAAACAACGTGTGGTGGCACGATCCGGTAAAAAAATCTCCGGACAACAAACCGCTCACTGTGGAACAATGGCAAGAGCTTAAAAAATTAAGCCAAAACCAGTTAAGCAATAAAAATCTTTACGTAATGGATGGCTATGCCGGCGTGAATCCGGATACCAGAATGAAAGTTCGCTTTGTTACCGAAGTGGCTTGGCAGGCGCATTTTGTGAAAAATATGTTCTTGCGCCCCTCGGAAGATGAATTGAAAGATTTTGTTCCCGACTTTATTGTGATGAACAGTTGCAAAGTTACCAACCCGAAATGGCAAGAATGGGGCTTGAACAGCGAAGTGTTCATCGCCTTTAACCTTACCGAAAAAATGGCGCTCATTGGCGGCTCGTGGTATGGTGGCGAAATGAAGAAAGGGATCTTCTCGGTTATGAACTACTTCCTTCCGCTCAAAGGCATTGCTTCCATGCACTGCTCTGCCAATGAAGGAAAAGATGGCGACACGGCAATCTTTTTCGGACTGTCGGGTACCGGAAAAACGACCCTTTCCACAGATCCGAACCGCGCCCTGATCGGCGACGACGAACACGGCTGGGATGATAACGGAATCTTTAACTTTGAGGGCGGTTGTTACGCTAAATGCATCAATTTAAGCGAAGAAAGCGAACCCGACATTTATCACGCTATCAAAAGAGACGCATTGTTAGAAAATTTGGTACTTGATGCAGAAGGAAATATTGACTTCAACTCGCAGGAAAAAACAGAAAATACGCGTGTGTCTTATCCTATCTATCACATCGACAATATTGTAAAACCTGCATCGAAAGGCACGCACCCCAGCAAGGTGATTTTCCTCACGGCAGATGCTTTTGGCGTTTTACCTCCTGTTTCCATTTTATCGAAAGAACAGGCAATGTATTATTTTTTAAGCGGTTATACGGCAAAGTTAGCCGGAACGGAGCGCGGCATTAAAGAGCCAACGCCCACGTTCTCTTCATGTTTCGGAGCTGCCTTCTTAATGTTGCACCCTACAAAATACGCAGAGGTATTTTCCAAGAAAATTGAACAGCACAACTCCACTTGCTATTTAGTAAATACAGGCTGGATTGGCGGCGGCTTCAGCACCGGAGGAAAACGCATCTCCATTAAAGACACCCGTACCATCATTTCCGCTATCTTAAACGGAGAGTTGATGAAATGTGATATCGAGTTGGTAAAACCATTTATGTTAAACATTCCCAAACATATAGAAGGAATAGACAACACCATCTTGAACCCCGCAAACAGCTGGAAAGACAAAGCCGCCTTTAAAGAAACGGTGGACAAAGTAGCCGAATTTTTTATCAAAAACTTTGAAAAATTTACAGACACCGAAGAAGGAAAACGTTTGAGAGAGTTTGGACCGAAATTATAGTTCTGTTTCAACATGAAAAAACACTCAGTCATATTATTGTGTATCATTGGATTGGGAATTTTTCTCCGTTTATTTGGAATTTGGGATTTTTCTTTCACTCACGATGAATTAAGCGTCGTTGGGCGTTTAAATTTTGATACGTTTTCAGAGTTAATAGAAAAAGGGGTAAAAGTTGAAGGGCACCCTGCGGGCATTCAAGTGTTTTTGTGGCTGTGGGTAAAGGTTTTCGGCATCTCTGAAATCTCGTTGCGATTGCCCTTCATCATCATGGGAATTTTAGTTATTCCTTTAATGTATGTGCTGACCAAAAAGTGGTTTAATGCCACAGCTGCGCTGTTCACCTCAGGATTTATGGCTGTGAGCCAATACACTATCTTTTACGGTGTAATTGCACGTCCCTATATTGCAGGACTGTTTTTTGTTTTGCTATTGCTAATTGTGTGGACAAGGATGGTTTTTGAGCAGGATTTTCGCTGGAAAAACGTCGTGCTTTTTGGTGTTTTTGCTGCAATATGTGCATACATACATCAATTTTCCTTGCTTACGGCTTTTTTGATAGCGATAGGCGGGCTTTTCTTTTTGAAAAAGAAAAATTTCCTTAAATACCTGTCAGGCTGTTTGTTGGCAATTGTTTTGTATGCCCCGCATATTCCTGTTTTATTGTATCAAATTGGTCTTGGAGGAATTGGAGGAGAAGGCGGTTGGCTTGCCCCACCCACTCCCAGATTTTCACTTTACTATTTGCAGTATCTTTTTCATTTTTCGTGGATTGCAATGGCTACAACTTTGTTATCATT
>WQSU01000180.1 GCA_009787675.1 Lentimicrobiaceae bacterium | reverse complement strand
AGGTTGCGAAAAACCTACTTCATAGCCGGGCATGGTCTGTATCATCTTGTCCATATCGGCAACCAAATCAGATTTTTTACGTCCATTTTTCCACGTGTTATAAGGTTTCAGCCCCACTGAAATTTCAATATGCGAAGAAGAAAAAGGGTCAACGCCTTCGTCGTCGCGTCCTGTTTGCGTCATCACGTAGGTAACTTCGTCAAATTCTTTAAGTTTATGCCTTAAAACGGTGCTCATTTCCTTTGCCTTGTCGAGTGAAATGCCCGGAGGCATTTGCACTTGCAGCCATATACTTCCTTCGTCTAAATGAGGCAGAAAATCTTTTCCAACAAAAATGGAAAGTCCTATATTTATGGCTAAAAGGGCAACAACAGGGATGATAATTTTTTTCGGGGCAGCGATTATTTTGGCGGTATGCTTTTTGTAAATTTCGGTAATACGCTCCATCCAACGATTGTGATACACTTTTTGCGGTTTTCGATATATGGCAAAAGCCAGTCCGGGCAGCAAAAGCAATGCCGCCGCCAGCGCGCCCAACAAAGCAAAACTTAATGTAAATGCCATGGGGGTAAACAGTTTCTTTTCTACGCTGCCAAATGCAAACAAAGGCAGGTAGGCAATAATAATAATGAGCGTAGCAAAAAATATTGGTTTGGCAACTTCGGCTACCCGTTTTGCAATGTTTGCCTCATCTAAAGGCTCATTAGGGTTATCTTCTCTTTTTTTAAGAACGGTTTCCATCATTACGATTGAACCCTCCACAATAATTCCAAAGTCAATGGCGCCCAGCGAAAGCAGATTGGCAGGAATGCCTGTAAGCCACATCAAAATAAAGGCTATCAAAAGTGCAACAGGTATGGTAATGGTTGCCAATAATGCGCCTTTTGGACTGCCGAGAAATATGATCAACACTCCTATAACCAACAAGATACCAAATAAAAGCGTATGGGAAACGGTGTGCAGCGTGGCATCCACTAAATGCGTTCTGTCCATAAAAGGATGAATTTTTACGCCTTTGGGCAAGTGGTCGTTGTTTAATTCTTCTACCATTTTGTGAATTTCCTTCAATACCTGCGAGGGGTTTTCATAGCGCAACATTTGCACCATCCCTTCCACGCCGTCATCATAGTTTATTTCATCATCAACATAGCCGAGAATTCCTTTCCGTTCGAGGTTTCCATATTTGAGTTCACCTAAATCGTTGATATAAACAGGGATGCCGTTCACGGTTTTCACCACGATATGACCTAAATCCTGTAAATCTCTAATCAATCCCACGCCTCGCACCACATAACTCAAATCGCCTCTTGTGAGCATACTGCCGCCCGCATTAGAGTTGTTGCGTTCAATGGATTCCGTAACTTCGCCAAGCGAGAGGTTGTATTTGGTAAGTTTGTTAGGGTCTATTTCAATCTGAAACTGCGTGGTAAGTCCGCCGAAATTCGACACATCGGCAATACCGCTAATCTGCTTCAAACGGGGAATAATCACCCAACGATTCAGTTCTGTAAGTTCGCGCAAACTTTTGTTTCCCACCACAATATAGCGGAATATTTCGCCAATGGGCGATGTAAACGGGTCCATGTCGGGCGTAGCGTCGAAGGGTAAGTCCACGTTACCCAAACGTTCCTGTACGCGTTGCCGCGCCCAATAGTCGTCGGTTCCATCTTCAAAAACAAGAATTATTTTAGAGAGTCCGAAAAAGTTTTTGCTTCTCATCATCTTCATGCGCGGGATGCCGTTGAGTTCCCGCTCAATGGGAATGGTGATTTGCTGTTCAATCTCTTCTGCTGCAAGTCCGGGAACTTGGGTAACGATGCCGACGGTAATCTCTGCAATATCGGGATAGGCGTCAATAGCCAGCTGTTTCCAAGCGTAAATGCCTGCGCCCGACAGCAGCACAAAAATGGTTACCATAAGCCAGCGGCGGTGGATGAGGGTGGTCATTAATTTTTCCATTAGTTGTTTTTATTTATCAGATTTACAATTACTTTTACAATCAGATCCTTTTCATCGGTGCGGCTTTCCGCAATCATCAGCGTGAGTGCAACGAGGGTGTTGTTCTCAATCAGTTTTTGTCCATTTTCTTTGTATAAAATACCGTTATTTTGTAAAAACCACAGGAAAAGAAATGCTGCAATGCGCTTGTTTCCATCACTGAACGAATGGTTTTTTGTAATTAAATAGAGTAACATTGCCGCTTTTTCTTCTATGCTTGGATACAATTCTTTGCAGTCAAAAGTTTGATAATCGGTAATAACTTTTATCAAACCCTCAGTTTCATCTTTTGAAAGCTCAATTTCCTTGTTTTGAAAAACATTTGAAAGTAACTTTACCGTTTGTTTCAACTCGTCATATTGTTGAAGTTTTAATTTGTCGTTTACGGCATAACCTTTTATGATATAATCTTTTAAACGCTGCGTTGCCCAAATGCGAAATTCTGTACCACGTTTTGATTTTACACGATAGCCAACTGAAATTATAACATCAAGGTTGTAAAGATTGGTATACGAGGTTTTCGTTTTCCCTTCAATAGCGCCATGCGGAGTGTCGTGTCGGAATTTCCGACATGACACTTTTTCATCTAATTCTCCTTCTGAAAAAACATTTTTAATATGCTCATTAATGGTAGTTCTACCTTTTTTAAACAGCATACTCATTTGACTTTGCGTAAGCCAAACAGTGTCATTTTCAACAAGAACATCAATTGAAACATCGCTGTCTTGTGTTCTGTACAAGATTATTTCGGTTTTGTTTTTTATTTCATTTTTCATAGGGTTGAATATAATTTTTATGTTATTGGAATACAGTATTGAAATTTCATTATTTTTTTCTATTTATAGCATAAACAATCCAACACGTTATCCCTATTATTATGATGAAAATAGAAAAACCTATTTTGGTAATCAAATTATAGATCACAGTATAAAACAAAATTTCCGTAATAATCTCATCACGATAAGGCGAATTAATGTGATTTTTCCAAGATTCTACAACTGAAGCGCTAAAACATTCAGCACGTCTAATAAGCGTATCCTCAAAATGATATAACATGTATGGAAATCCCTCTTTTTTATAATGATCTTCTAAAGGCTTATAAAAAATGAAACCGGTGAAAACATCTTTATATTTTAAATGAGAAGGAGTTAGTGGTTTAACAAACGCATCGAAATGATCATTTCCAAAAGGAGAGCATGGAAAATCAAATCCAACATTCGGATTTCCTGCCATAGCGAAAGCTTTATCCCATTTTCCATGTTGTATCGGAGTCATAATAGCAACATATTTCATAGAAATGGTATTAAGCATTACATTACATACTTTATTCGGTAATGAATCCATGAGAACAGCTGTAGTGTTATCACCATTAAAGTTAATACCATATCCGTGTCGAAAATTCATAATAATTAACCCTTTTTTTCGCTTTTCGTTAATCTGTTCATTCTCTCTATACCGCTGAATAATATGCTCAGCCATTATTTTATCTCTATTTACTCGTACATGTGTAGTATATTTTTCCGCTGTCATAGTTTCCCAATCTACAGGCATATCCGTAAAGTATAAGTTAAGTTTTAGACTATCAGGTAAATTGCTATTCGTTTTATTGATATGTTTAAAGAAATCAAATAAATTAGTATTATTCCATAGTGGCCAAATTGAATTACTGTTTCTCTGTAAAAATGCGGTGGCTTTATTCAACGAATCTTCGTCTGAGTAAACTGTATGTAAATACGTGTTTACGGTATCTTGAAAGCTAATCGAACCCAATTCAATGTATATATTGCCTATTTTTTCAGCAAAACGGCTATCGCTAACAATATCAGAAATAAGTTCATATTGTGTATATTCCGGGTGCATCCGTTCACTTAATACCACTAAATCGTATTTCTCAAATAACTGAAAAACATAATCAACAGGGTCTTGTGTATGAGACTGGATAAAATCTGCATATTCTCTCACTTCTTTAGTTGCAGGATACTGTGGATAAAATTTGCTTTTAATACGACTTTCAATATTACTATTTATAAACGGATATATAATAGTAATGATAGAAAGTATGGAAAGAAAAGTAGTACAAAGAGAGGCTTTAAGTCTGATTGTTTTTCGAGAAAATTGCATGATAGTTTTCGTGGAAGAAATACATTCCCACCATGTTATTTTATTGATGATAAAAAAAACAGATGTAAAAATGAGTAAAGCTATTATGTAAATTGCAACAATTAAAGCAAATAGATAATGATCGCCGGTGTTACTGAATAAAAAAGTCGGAATAATCAGTATTAATATCCATTTTCCAATTACTTCTCTTAGAAACACTTCCTTTATTGTAATTTTTTTATTCGATTTTGAAGTGAGTTGTAACCCCAACAATATTTTTCCAAGTGTGTATCCATTAAAAAAGAAATAACACCCAAAGTAATATAACATCCAAGTTATCAGAAACACTACAAAAAATTCGATGTAAGCAAATTGTAAAATTGCTATCCACAATAAATAACCAAAACACATTATTTGCGCCGCATCAATAATTGCAGCAATTATTCTTTTGAAAAAGAAAGATTTCATTTTTTGTTTATTTAATTATTCGCGAAAAAACATTTTTTTGAGATACAAAAACCTATTTCCAACCTCCTAAACAATCCTTAATATCTCTTAATTCCTAATTCTTAATTCCTAATTCTTAATTCCCAACTACTACTGTCCGGCTAAAAAACACCTTTGGTCCTTCAATAATAGTAAATCCGCCCTCTTTTAGCATGTTAACCATCTTATTAAATGCTTTTTTTGTAACGTGAATTTTAGGTTCAACTATGAAAATCAAGCCATTGGGTTTTAATATTGAAGATAATTCTTCAAAGAATTTCTTTTGATTTTTCACTTCGTGAATCATCCAAAATGTTAAAACAAAATCCACTTTTTCAACAACGCCAATTTTTTCATAATCGCTTTTATGAAGTTCTATTCTTTGCTCTAAATCAGTATCTTTGATTTTATTTCTGATTTTTTCAAGCATACCCTCTTGAACATCGGCGGCGATAACCTTTCCTGTGCCGTTAAGCATTTTTGCGATTTCCACAGAAAAATATCCGGGACCGCAACCCACGTCTAAAACGGTCATACCTTCTTTAATATACGGTTTCAGTATTTTTTGCGGATCTTGTACCCATTTTCTTATGGAGTTATCCAATCCGCCTGCTCCCCATACGGGGCAAATGTGTGTTTGTTCTTTTTTATTCATCTGAATATAATTTTATAATTGATTAATAATTAACGATATTAAAGAGATGTTTGAGAGGTTAAATTTTCATCTACGTACTCCACC
>WQSU01000179.1 GCA_009787675.1 Lentimicrobiaceae bacterium | reverse complement strand
CCTACCAATATTTTCTTTACTTCTTCCTTGGTGTATTCGCCACTGAAACAAATATTTACTAATTGTCCTGTGGGCAATGTTCCGGAACGTTCGGGCGAGAAAGGACCTTCGCCGTCCAATGCTTGATTAACGTCAATTACGCGACCTTTTTCATGGGCGCCCACGCTGATTCCGCCGCCCATGTGGGCAACAATGAGATTCAAGGCTTCGTAACTTTTGCCGAT
The DNA here is from genome assembly GCA_009787675.1 of Lentimicrobiaceae bacterium. Lineage (GTDB taxonomy): Bacteria > Bacteroidota > Bacteroidia > Bacteroidales > WCHB1-69 > WRNX01. The sequence continues at coordinate 5,102 of WQSU01000179.1, read as the reverse complement.
TTCCTGTGCATATCCGCGTGCCACCGATTTTTGGTTTAATGCATGAAAGATAGAAATGCGTTCAAACTCAGGGTGCCCTGAGATGCGTGCTACCGGCTGCAACTCATCTACCACTACCGGATCGGCAATGTAAGAGGCTGACAATCCAATGGATTGTGAAATATTGTCGGCAATTAAGCCCCCCAAATTGGAGGCATGATCTCCACTGTATCCTGTGCGTAGATGCTCTTTCATTAAATCGTTTACCTTATAAGTTCCTGAGGGGATGGGTTTTACCAATCCACCGCGCCCCATTACAATTTCAATGGAGTTGAGGGGAATATTATTTTCATCCAACTCTTTTAAAATCACGCTCTTACGAAAGTCCGTCTGTTCGGTGATTTTATTAAACTTTGATAATTCTTCAGTAGAATGTTTAATGTTTTTAACAAAAACCTCTTCTTTTCCATCGAAAACGGCAATTTTGGTAGAGGTTGAACCAGGGTTAATGGCTAAAATTCTGTTCATAATTAGTTATTATAATTTAAGGGGACAAAAATAAAGGTGCAAATTAAAATTATTTTTTGGATTTCGATTATTTATTAGCAATTTTTCAATTTTCACGAGAAAAAAATCCCTGTTCAGTATTGTTTCTTCAAAACATTCGCCAACCTGTTTACTCCCACTTATTTGTCACACGATGTAATAAAAGCTAAAAATTTTCCTTTCAAAAAAATTATATTTTTACGCTTGAATTGTACTATACTTTTCTAAAGCTAACATTTTAACTACTATGTTTTTAGAGACAAAAGCCAACCGCTCAAATAAAAAAGGATGGATAGAAGTAATCTGCGGCTCCATGTTTTCGGGAAAGACAGAGGAGTTGATTCGCCGCATTAAGCGCGCACAGTTTGCCAAACAGAAAATTGAACTTTTTAAACCCGCCATGGACACGCGTTACGCTGAAACAGAGATGGTTTCGCACGATGCCTCCATGGTACACTCTACCCCGGTACACAATGCCGCCGAAATTCTGCTTTATGTCTCCTTGGAAACCGTAGAAGTTGTGGGCATTGATGAAGCGCAATTCCTTGACGATGGAATTGTTGCCGTGTGCAACCAATTGGCAAACGCAGGCATCAGAGTAATTGTTGCAGGCTTGGATATGAACTTTCAGGGCATTCCGTTCGGTCCCATGCCCCAACTGATGGCAGTGGCAGAGTATGTATCCAAAGTGCACGCCATCTGCACCCGTTGTGGCGACTTAGCCCACAACTCGCACCGCACCGTTGAAAACGACAAACAAGTACTGCTTGGAGAAAAAGAAGCATACGAGCCACTGTGCAGGGCGTGCTTCCAACTACTTAAAGGTTAAGCAGAAAGCACGAAAGCACAAAGGCACGAAAACAAAAAATTACACCTATACACCTTTACACCTTAAACATTAATCACTAACCACTAACCACTAACCCCATGTCCATCCTCCACTACCTTTCCCAAAATATCATTAACATCATTGATATTCTTTTAGTAATCACCATTGTTGTGCTACTGTTTCGTTGGTTGCGCGGCACTTATGCAAACCGTATTATCATAGGACTGATTTTGATCTATGTTGTATGGAAAGTGGTTTCGCTCTTTCATCTCACGGTGCTTTCCGAAATTTTAGGGCAAATTATTCAGGTGGGCGTAGTTGTATTAGTCATTATCTTTCAGCCTGAAATACGCAAATTTTTATATCTCATTGGCAACAGAAAGTTTTTCAAATGGTTTACAAGAAATAGAAAAGATGATGATATTGATGATGATATTGATTCCGTAGTGCGTGCCTGCAAACGCATGTCGGCGGCACAAACCGGCGCTTTAATTATCATTGCAAAGAAAAATCCTTTGAGTGAAGTTATTGCCACGGGAGAACCAATTGATGCGCTCATTTCGCGAGAACTTATTGAGAATATCTTCTTTAAAAACACACCGTTGCATGATGGAGCTGTGGTAATCAAAAACCATCGCATTGTTGCTGCACGCTGCATTTTACCCGTTTCCAAATCGGAGAGCCTGCCCTCGGATGTGGGCTTGCGACATCGCTCTGCCGTAGGTATTACAGCAGAAACCGATGCGATTGCTGTGGTTGTTTCGGAACAAACCGGACTCATTGCAGTTTCCACACATGGCAATTTACAGCAAGACATTTCGCCTACAGTATTGAAACAGATGTTATTAGGAAAAATCGACATGTAATCAGCGGACATTTACCGTTTCGCTTCTTGCCACAAGACCTCCATTTCCCCCAAAGTCATATCCGACAACTGTTTTCCTTGTTCCTGCACCTTACGTTCTATAAAATTAAAACGCTGAATAAACTTGCGGTTAGTTTTTTCCAAAGCATCTTCGGGGTTAATATTCACAAAACGCGCGTAATTGATTAATGCGAACAAAATATCGCCAAACTCATCTTCCATTTTGTCGGAATTTTGTTCTCTTTCTTTGTTAAACTCCGACAGTTCTTCCTGCACTTTCTCCCACACCTGTTCGGTATTTTCCCAATCGAAGCCCACGCCCCGTGCTTTTTCCTGAATGCGATAGGCTTTTACCATGGCAGGCAAAGCATTGGGAACGCCGCCCAGCACCGACTTGTTGCCCTCTTTCAGTTTGATTTTCTCCCAATTCTCCTTCACATCATCCACCGAGTTAACATGAACGTCTCCAAAAATATGGGGATGCCGGCGTATCAGCTTTTCGCAAATGCCGTTAATAACGGTTTCTATGTTAAAAAGATTCTGTTCTTCTCCAATTTTTGCATAAAAAACGATATGCAATAACAAGTCTCCCAGTTCTTTACCAATATCAGTATATTGTTTATCAATAATGGCATCCGAGAGTTCATAAGTTTCTTCAATGGTTAAATAGCGAAGAGAATCGAAAGTTTGTTTACTGTCCCAAGGGCATTTGGCGCGCAATTCGTCCATAATGTTGAGCAGTTTTTGAAAGGATTGGAGAGAGGAGGGCATAATGATTTTTTGAAGCGGCGAAGATACACGAAATGGTGATTAGGGGATGAAGAAATTTGAGATTGAATATTACTTCTCGATAACTGAGTGGGCGCTTTGTTGTAATTTAAAGAATATGTCAAGGCAAAATGCACTGACTAAAAAAAATATATATTTGCAACCAAAATGTCATAAAACATACAAAATATTAAAGTTCGACAAACAAGAAAAAATATGAAAACCGTTTTTCGCTACTTCCTCTTGCTAGGTATAATAATCATCCCACTATTCTTCTTATATAAAGATCCTGAACAGTTTCCTGTCCTATTTGGAGCTTTCTTGGGCGTTACACTTACATATTGGATTGCGGTTGTGGTGCTAAAGAGGCGAGGAATGAGAAAATAAGAATTAAACTTTGAATCATAAAATTATAAGTATGAAAAAAATTATTTACACAATATTCATAACATGCGTTTTATTTATTTCCTGCCAAGATATAGAAGATTTAGTTAATACTGAAGATCAGCTTGTTGCTATTTCCAAAGTGGATAAAGATTTTAATTTTAAAACAGTATCTACTTTTTCGATAAGTGATACAATCCATGAAATCTATATTGATGGAAAAGGAAAAGAAACAAAATCGTATGTTTTGGCATCTTATCAAAAAGATTTAATAATAAAGCAAATGGAAGGAAAAGGGTTTATCTATATTCCTCTTAAAGAGGTTAGAGCCTCCAATCTGCCAGATCTTTTTTTTGAACTTATTTGTGTTGAAAACAAATATGTACAGGTGGGCTTCGGCTGGTGGTACGATTACTACTACCCCTATTGGTTTTCATATTGGGGTTGGGGCACCTACGACCCTTATTATCCTGCTTCTTATACAACTAATAGTTCTTACACAGCAAAATCGTTTGTTATGGATTGTATGTTTTTTCAACAGAGCAATGAACATAAATATAATGCACAAAGTTGCTTTTTTGGAATAGTGAAAGGAATTGCTGATAAATACAGCGAAGAAAACATCTCTCATTATATCAATCAATGTTTTGAACAAACTCCGGAACTTAGAAAAAATTAGCATTATTAACTTTATTAAATTATACAGATATGATGACACAATATAGAATACAGAAGCCCATAAGACTACTCTTCATCTTATTATTTGTCAATTGTCAATTCTCCATTTTCAATTGTTCTGCGCAAACAAATCAATTTTATTCTATTGAATACAGTACGGGAACATTGTTGGGCGCAAGTAGCAATTTTATACAAAAATTCAGTTGGCGCGGTGGGCAAATTAACGGGCAAATTTTTCTCATTGAAAATGTTGCTATAGGATTCAAATTAGGGTTCAATAATTACTACTCTAATGTAAGCCCACAAATGTATGACTTTGGAAATGGAACCCGTTTATATGCTAACACCTATAGGTATATTCGCAAAGTGCCGTTTCAGATTGGCGCTGTGGGGCATATACTTCCAAACGGCATGATTAAGCCCTATTTAGGTTTATTTTTCGGGTTGTGCTATGCTACTGAAACTGCTATGATACAGGATGTCCAATCAAGAAAAGAAAATTACGGTTTTATCTTCACGCCTGAGTTAGGGTTCTATTTAAAATTCGGTAAAAACTCCCCCGCCGGCGTTAAAATGTCGATAGCATATAACTTGGCTACCAATAAATACACCATAGGCATGAGAGAGTTTAAAGATTTACAGTCTCTAAATGTAAACATCGGTTTTACTTACATGGTTACTAAGCGTTAGGTGTAAACTCTCTTCCCAATTAGGTATATCTATATTGAATTGTTTCTTTATGTCAGACAAATCGAAAACAGAATATGCTGGGCGTGTTGCCTGTGTGGGATATTGCACAGTGGTAACAGGATGCACAATACAAGGCAGTTTGGCAATCTCCATAATCTTTTGAGCAAAACCGCACCAAGTTGTAACACCTTCATTTGCATAATGAAAGATAGTAGGTTTGGTAATCTTCTCCGTTTGCTCCACAATTTGCAGAATGGCGGCTGCCAAATCGTGTGCATTGGTGGGCGCTCCATATTGGTCATCCACTACATTAAGCGCTGTTTTTTCTTTGCCCAATCGCAGCATCGTATTCACAAAATTATG
>WQSU01000178.1 GCA_009787675.1 Lentimicrobiaceae bacterium | reverse complement strand
AAAATATTTAATATTTTAAGGTAGTTTATCCCCCAAAACGATTATTCTTCACAAAGTTCTGTTAATACACCGGCGGTGGATTTTGGGTGAAGGAACGCGATACGAAGACCTTCAGCGCCTTTGCGTGGTGCTTTGTCAATAAGCTGAATGCCTTTACTTTCGCATTCTTCCAACGCTTTAGCAACACCATCCACGTGGAACGCGATGTGGTGTACGCCCTCCCCTTTTTTCTCAATAAATTTGGCTACTGTGCTTTCTTCCGAAGTGGGTTCCAACAGTTCTATCTTGGTTTCTCCCACTTTAAAAAAGGCGGTTTTCACTTTTTGTTCTGCAACTTCTTCAATGTTGTAACATTTTAATCCCAAAACCTCTTCGTAGTAAGGGATGGCGGAAGCTAAATCTTTTACGGCAATACCGATGTGTTCAATATGTGATATATTCATAATAAAGTATTTATAAAAAAAGCGGCTAAAGCCGCTTTTCCTGTTTATGCTTCTCTTTTGCCTCTACGTTCTTTAATACGTGCTTTCTTTCCGGTGAGAGCGCGGAGGTAGTAAATACGTGCGCGACGCACCACACCTCTTTTGTTCACCGTAACTTCAGAAATAAATGGAGATGCAAAGGGGAAGATTCTTTCTACGCCGATGCCGCCGGAAATTTTGCGAACCGTGAAGGTTTTTGATGTTCCGTGACCTCCCATTTGAAGCACTACACCTTGAAATTGTTGGATACGCTCTTTCGATCCTTCTACGATACGATACGCAACCGTAACGGTATCACCTGCCTTAAATTGGGGGAATTTTTTTACTTCTACAAATGTATCTTCCACATACTGAATTAAATCCTTTTTCATCTTCGTCTATTTTATCTTTTTAAAAACATTTTATGTTTGAGGGCTGCAAAAATAATATTTTTTTAATATGATAAAGTAGAGGTTAAAAAAAAATTTTATCGCATCTAAAAATGCTACTTATATACTATAAAATATATGTGTACTATAGCAGTAATTAGTTGTGAACCGAATATAGCATATCGCTTTAATGCAGACTCTGTTTTCCATCATACTCCTCATACCTGTCAATAATCTTCGTTACCAAATGATGCCGCACCACATCAGATTGGTTCATATAAATGAATTCAATCCCTTTAATCTCTTTTAAAATTTGAGAAGCTAACAGCAAACCTGATTGTTGGTGGCGGGGCAAATCCACCTGTGTTAAATCGCCTGTAATGAAAAATTTAGCATTTTTCCCCATACGTGTCAGGAACATTTTTAATTGCGATTTTGTGGCGTTTTGTGCTTCATCTAAAATAACATAAGCATTATCCAGCGTTCTGCCACGCATAAAGGCTAAAGGTGCAATCTCAATGGTTTTGTCCTCCATATAGGAGAGTAGTTTTTGCATGGGCATCATATCCCAAAGTGCATCGTACAAAGGTTGCAGGTAGGGGTCAAGTTTGTCTTTTAAATCTCCGGGGAGAAAACCGAGATTTTCGCCAGCTTCTACAGCAGGACGGGTCAGGATGATTCTGCGAACTTGTCTATTTTTGAGTGCTCGCACGGCTAAAGCCACAGCGGTATATGTTTTTCCAGTCCCAGCAGGTCCTATAGCAAATACCATATCATGGTTCTCCACACTTTCTACCATTTTTTTTTGATTATAAGTAATCGCTTTAATGATGCGTCCTTCCCTCCCATGCAACAGTATGTCGTTGTTAATGTTACCGTTATCTAAGCGATAAAACGTGTCGTCTTCTGCTGAAGTAATATTCAGCACATCGGATTCCGTTACTCTTCCAAAACGCTCAAAATGAATTTGTAGTAGTTGAAAGCGTTGCTCAAAGAGTTCCACTTCAGAATCTTCTCCTATCACCTTCACTTCATTGCCTCGTGCAGCAATTTTTAACTTGGGGTAGATATGGGTTAATAATTCAATATTACCGTTATTCTTGCCATAAACACCTATGGCCATGTGAGTTTCAAGATAAATTGTTTTTTCCATTAATAAGGTTGATGAATTGCGCGCAAAAATAGTTTTTTTGGAATAATGGACCGGGGGGAATCGAAATCCATGACTTTCAAAAAAACCTATACTTTTGTCCCCTTCTTAAAAAAACAGAACAGATGGCAAAAAGACACTTGATAACCACAGCGTTACCCTACGCAAATGGACCCCTGCACATTGGACATTTAGCCGGCGTTTATATTCCGGCTGACATTTACTGCCGTTACCTGCGCGCCAAAGGAGAAGAAGTCTTGCTCGTGGGGGGCTCAGATGAACACGGTGTACCTATTACTATTAAAGCCCGAAAGGAAAACACTACACCACAAGCCATTGTGGACAGGTATCACGTTATCATTCAAAAATCGTTTGAGGAATTAGGCATCTCGTTTGATGTGTATTCCAGAACCACAAAACCAATTCACCATGAAACCGCTTCGGCATTTTTTACCAAACTGCATGAAAACGGAAAACTGATTGAAAAAAGTTCCGAACAATATTATGATGAGGAGGTTGGCGAGTTTTTAGCCGACCGCTACATTACAGGAACTTGTCCGCAATGCGGCAACGCAAATGCGTATGGCGACCAGTGTGAAGCCTGTGGTACTTCACTCAATGCCACCGACTTAATCAACCCAAAATCTGCATTGAGCGGAAATACGCCGGTAATGAAAGAAACCCAACACTGGTACCTCCCTTTAGATCAGTATGAAAATTGGCTGAAAGAGTGGATTTTGGAAGGGCACAAAGAGGATTGGAAAATCAACGTATATGGACAATGCAAATCATGGATCGAACAGGGACTTCAGCCTCGCGCCGTTACCCGCGACCTCAACTGGGGCGTAAAGGTCCCCTTAGTAGGCGCGGAGGGCAAAGTACTGTACGTGTGGTTTGACGCGCCTATCGGATATATTTCGGCGACAAAAGAGTGGTGCGAGCAAAACGGACAGAACTACGAAAAATGGTGGAAAGATGACGAAACGCGATTGCTCCATTTTATTGGAAAAGACAACATTGTGTTCCACTGCATCATCTTTCCAGTGATGTTAAAAGCGGAAGGCTCTTTCATTTTGCCCGAAAATGTGCCCGCAAACGAGTTTTTGAATTTGGAAAACGATAAAATCTCTACGTCAAGAAATTGGGCGGTGTGGCTCCACGAATATCTCGAAGATTTTAAAGACAAACAGGACGTTTTGCGCTACACACTCACCACCATTGCGCCCGAAACCAAAGACGCCGATTTTACCTGGGCTGACTTTCAAGCAAAAAACAACAACGAACTTTTAGCGATTTTAGGGAATTTTGTGAATAGAACGGTGGTGTTAATTCACAAATATTATGAAGGAATTGTCACTGCGGCGGGCGAATATACCGACGAGGAAAAAGAGGTGATTGCCAAAATTGCGGAGTTTCCCAACACCATTGGAGCGTCCATCGAAAAGTACCGATTCAGAGAGGCATTAGCCGAGTTAATGAACTTGGCGCGCTTGGGAAACAAGTACTTAACCGACACAGAACCTTGGAAAGTGGTAAAAACCGACCCCGAGCGCGTAAAGACGATTTTGCACTTGTCCATTCAAATTTGCGCGTGCCTATCGGTGCTGGGCGAACCCTTCCTGCCCTTCACTTCGCAAAAACTTCAGAAAATATTGAATATCAACATACACAACTGGAATGACGGCGGCAAAGTTGACCTGCTCAAAGCCGGCGACAAAATCAACGCCCCCGAATATCTTTTTGAAAAAATTGAGGATGCGGCGATTGAGGCGCAGGTACAAAAGTTACCCAAATGATGTAATAGTATAGTGTAGTTTCGCAAAATCTTATTTTTTAGTGCTGAAAAAAAGAATATACAAACCATTACTTATCAAGGTTCCCTAAGGAGCTCGTGCAATACCACCAGTAACACCCTCCCCTGTTTCCCTTTTTTTTTTCGATGATAACGCACGTCGATAAAATATTAAAAATTGATCATATTCTTCTGCATTTGAGATTTATTAGAGTGTCGGCAAAGATACAACATGAAATGCAAGTTGAAACCATTAGAGAAGAAAAAAGGAATTTTATTTTTAAGGCATATATTGGGACCGAGCATAATTTTTTTCCTTTGACAGAAGACAATAAACAGAATTACGATATATTCAATTGGGATAAAGTTGCAGATGATTGGTTAAAATGGTTAAAAACAGAACTCAGATAATAAAAGTTTATCTATTTTCGCGGAAATTTTTTGCTCCATGCAAACCTCTATCAATTCGGAATCTGCACCGCTACAACCACAAGAAACCACTAAAGAATTTGAAAAGGAACTTTTTTTTCATTCTATATTAAAATCAGTAATTTTAGTCGCCATTTTGTGGGTTGCTTTTCTTCTCAACGACGTTTTTGGGATGCAATGGAATGATTATGGGATGCTTCCCAGAGATGTAAAAGGGTTATTCGGCATTTTCACAATGCCGTTTTTGCACGGTGATATATCGCATTTGTTCTCAAACTCAGTGCCTTTGCTCGTGTTGCTTTTTTCTATTTTTTATTTTTTTCATAAAAAAGCGGTGTTAATATTAATGATGACCTTTTTTATGGTGGGCATGCTTACGTGGATAATTGGTACAGAAGGGATTCACATTGGCGCCAGCGGCATAGTGTATGCGTTGGCATTTTTTTTAGTTACCATATCCATTTTAAAACAAGAAACAAAATTAATGGCTTATTCGCTCATTATCATTTTCTTATATGGAAGTATCGTGTGGGGTTTTTTCCCTCAGTTGTTTCCCGATAAACATATTTCTTGGGAAGGGCACTTGGCAGGCGCCATTACCGGCATTGTGCTGGCATTTTTTTATAGAAGTGAAGGACCGGTGAAGAAGGTTTATTTTGAGGATGAGGAGGAGGAAATTACGGACGAACAGCATGAGGAATACAAAGAGGAAGCATCATAATAATTTTAGCACCACCCCCGTCCGCGCCGGCAAATACAGCCTTACATGCGGTGTCCCGTTTTTCAAAAACGTTTGATACACAACTGTTTCATCAATATTACCAAAGCCGCCAAAGATTTTGGAATCGCTGTTGAGCACCATTTTGTATGCCCCTTTTGGGGCGTAAATTTCATAATCGGTGTAAGAGTTTGTGGGACTGAGATTATACACAAACAGTGCGCCGTAGCGCAAATAGGCTAACACCTGCGTGGCGCGATCTTGTATAATAACATGAGGCGCTCCTTCTAAAATTTGGTTCTGTTCCATGCAGTGAATCATGGCAGCATCGAAAGCGTTCAAGTATTTGTATTTCAGCAATTCATTGTCTGCCAAGTTCCATTGGCGGCGGG
>WQSU01000177.1 GCA_009787675.1 Lentimicrobiaceae bacterium | reverse complement strand
TTTTGGTCGAAAAATACTACACTTTTTTAATTTATTTTATTGATTTAAAATATATTACAGTGATCGTAAGGAGCGACTATATACATTTTTTTTGCCTTTGCCATATTTATTGTGATTTATTTTTCACGCCAAAAATGCACTTTTTTTTGATAAAAATATATTAGAATGGAAAATATTTCACTTTAGTATTAGATCATTTTTGAATCCATATTTCTCTGTATCACAAAAACCTATTCAATATTCCCGCATAATAAAATGGAATGTTATAAAGATCAAACAGTTTTCGCGCCTATACACACGTTATTTACGAAAACTCAAATATCAATCCCTTGTACAATCTCCTTAATAATTCCCTTTTCCACATAGATAGAATGCGAATGTAAGCGTATAGTAGCTCGAGATTGTTCAAACATGAATGCTGTAAGTAAACAAATTACACTGCAAATGGTCATGCACCAAGGCAGGGTGATCTGTTTGGCAATGTAGCTCCAAAACAAGCTACCTACGGCGCTGCTGCCCACAAAACACATGGAATAGTATGCCATTACACGCCCTCGCATGGCATCGGTGGTGAGTGTTTGTAATAAAGTGTTGATAGAAGCTAATGAGCAGGTAATGCCAAAACCTGCGCAAACCGCTAAAGGCAAAATCAACCATAAGGATTTCAGAAAAAATGCCGGAATTAAAGCAAGAGAAGCCAGTGAAATAGTAATGACTACCACTTTTCCCAAACCCAGTACCGATTTGCGCGCCGCCAAATAAAGGGTGGAGGATAAAGCGCCAATTCCTACTGCCGACATGATAATGCCCAACGAACTGCTGTCCCTTCCTAAGGTATCTTTTACATACGCCGGCATAAAAGTGGCGTAGGAAAAGATGCAGAAACAAAACAACATGGTTGTCAACAATATAACACGAATAGGAACATGATTTTTTACATATTGAAAACCCTCTCTAATTTCAACCGAAGGCTTTTTAGTTTTCACACTGGTGTTTGAATACACAATTTTTGTTAAAGCGCCTAATACAAACAAGTAGCTGATAGCATTAATGGTAAAGCAACCGCCCTCGCCAATCAATTGAATGAGAAAGCCGCCAATTGCCGGTCCAATTAAGCGCGAACCATTCATAATGGTGGAATTGAGCGCCACGGCATTGCTCATCAGTTCAGGAGGGACTAAGGTGGAATAAAACGACTGACGCACAGGCATATCCAAGGCATTTACAAAACCGGAAAATAAACTTAATGCTAAAATATGCCAAGGTTGTATAACATGGGTTAATGTTAATATTGCTAACAAAGTAGCCTGAAACATATATAGAGATTGCGACAGTATCAACAACTTACGTTTATCGTTACGGTCTGCCAGCGTGCCTGAAAAAGGCGTGAGAAACAGGGTCGGAATTTGTGTTAAAAAAGCCACTGTACCCAGCAGAATCACCGATTCCGTTAAACGATAGACCAACCAACTCATCGCCACAGTTTGCATCCACGTACCTATTAATGAGGCGGTTTGCCCCCAAAAGAATAGACTGTAGTTTTTGTATTTTAATGATTCAAATATGCGTGAAAAGGCTGAACTGTTATCAGGCAACAGTTCCTTCATTGTGTATTTGGATCTCCATTTTATGCCACTGCGTTGTTGTTGCATAACAAGGTATAAAAAAAGCCCTCATAGAAGGGCTTTAAAATTATTTATTTATTCTTTTACTTCTTCTTCAACAGGTGGTTCTGTTGCTTCGGGCTCAAGAACTACCTCCTCGACCACCTCTTCCACTACATTCTCAACCACTTCCGTTGCTTCCGGTTCAGCAACTACTGCAACCGTTTCTTTCACTTCGGGTTCAGGAGCTACCACCTTTGCTGTTTCAGTTACCACAGCCTTAGGAGCTTTTTCTTGAGGTTCTGCTTTCGCTTTACTGCGGCTACGTCTTGTTTTAGGAGTTTTCTTCGTGTCATCGGACAAGGTATAAGTTTCATTATAGTCAACTAATTCGATGATGCACATTTCAGCATTATCTCCTTTGCGGAAGCCGGTTTTCAAAATACGTGTATATCCACCGGGTCTGTTGCCCACTTTTTGTGAAATCTCACGAAACAATTCACTTACAGCGAATTTATTTTGAAGATAAGAGAACACCACACGTCTGGAGTGGGTTGTATCTTCTTTTGAGCGAGTAATCAACGGCTCAATATATTTACGTAATTCTTTCGCTTTTGCTAATGTAGTGGAGATACGTTTGTGTAGTAATAATGAAGCTGCCATATTCGACAACATCGCTTCGCGGTGCGCCGCTGTTCTTCCTAAATGATTGTTTTTCTTAGCGTGTCTCATGTTCTTATTCTTTATCTAATTTATATTTTGTTAAATTCATTCCAAATTCCAAGCCTTTCGTTTTTACTAAATCTTCCAATTCTGCTAAAGATTTTTTACCGAAGTTACGGAATTTCAACAAGTCGCTTTTATGAATCGAAACCAAATCGCCTAACGTTTCCAATTCGGCTGACTTTAAGCAGTTCAGTGCACGAACAGAAAGTTCCATTTCATTCAATTTCGATTTTAACATTTGACGGGTAATCACCAAAGTGTCATCTAATTCTTCGGTGAATACATGTTGTTTTACAGGTTCATCCAATTGAATTTTTTCATCAGAAAACAATATAAAGTGTTGAATCAAAATCTTTGCCGCTTCTTTCAGCGCTTCTTTCGGATGGATTGAACCATCGGTATCAATCTCCAAGATTAGTTTTTCAAAGTCGGTTCTTTGTTCAACGCGAAAACTGTCCACAATATATTTTACGTTCTTTATAGGCGTATGAATAGAATCCACGGCGATGACGTTAATACCTTCGTGCAGTGATTTGTTTTCTTCAGCAGGCACATACCCGCGACCTTTATCTATAGTGATTTCTATTACCAACTTCACATTCTTTTCCATACTGCAAATCAGATGTTCAGGATTCAGCACTTGGAAAGTATTAAGGAAATTGTTCATATCCTGTGCGGTAAATTTCTCTTGTCCGCTAATTACCAACGTAGTTTTTTCCGAATGCAGATCGGGAAGTTTCGCTTTGAAACGTACTTGTTTTAAATTTAAAACGATGTCGGTAACATCTTCAATAACTCCCGGAATTGCAGAAAATTCTTGGGCAACGCCATCTATTTTGATGGAAGTAATGGCATAACCCTCCAATGAGTTGATAAGTACGCGACGCAAGGCATTTCCGATAGTTACACCATATCCTTGCTGTAACGGACGAAATTCAAATATTCCATGATGATCATTCGCTTCTTGCATGATCACATTATCGGGTTGTTGAAATGATAGTATTGCCATATTATTATTATTATTATATTTAAAGATTTAATATTTAAAGATTTAATATTTAAAGATTTAGAGATTTAATTTAAAATTTTAAATCTTTAAATCTTTAAATTCTATTATTTGGAATAAAGCTCAACGATAGCTTGTTCGTTAATATTTTCCGGAATCTCGCTACGGTCTGGGTAGTTCATAAACTTGCCGGTCATCAAACCACCATCCCATTCTAACCATGAAAAACCTTGTCCTTTTCCATGTAATGCGTTGGTAATAACCTCTAATGATTTTGAGCGTTCACGAATAGCCACGATGTCACCCGGAATTAACAAGGTAGAAGGGATGTTGTTAATTTTTCCGTTCACCGTGATATGTCTGTGCGATACCAACTGGCGGGCAGCAGCGCGAGAAGGCGCAATGCCCAAACGAAATACCACGTTGTCTAAACGAGATTCAATGAATTTCATCAAGTTGTCGCCGGTAACTCCTTTTTTACTTGCGGCTTTCAAGAACAATTTTTTGAATTGGCGTTCCAACATACCGTAAGTATATTTTGCTTTTTGTTTTTCTAACAACTGTTCAGCATATTGTGACGTTTTGCCACGTTTGTTTCTGCCGTGTTGTCCCGGAGGATAATTCTTCTTACTCAAATATTTATCCGGTCCAAAAATAGGTTCTTTAAATTTTCTTGCAATTTTGGTTTTGGGTCCTGTATATCTTGCCATTGTTTGTTGATTTAATGTTTAAAGTAATTCTTAATTTGAGATTCTTAATTCGTAATTGCTTATACTCTTCTACGTTTTGGAGGGCGGCAGCCATTGTGTGGCAATGGGGTTACGTCGGTGATCTCTTCTACCAAGATGCCGGCGGCATGAATGGTACGAATGGCAGATTCACGTCCGCTGCCCGGTCCTTTTACAAACACTTTTACTTTACGCAAGCCCAAGTCGTACGCAACTTTTGCGCAGTCTTGCGCTGCCATTTGCGCTGCATAGGGTGTGTTCTTCTTTGAACCTCTGAATCCCATTTTCCCTGCGGATGACCAGGATATTACTTGTCCATCGCTGTTCGTCAGCGTTACAATCACGTTATTGAAAGATGCGGATACAAACGCTTTGCCCATCGCATCAATTTTAACGACTTTTTTCTTTACGGTTTTTGTATTTTTTGCCATAATAATATATTTCCTTCTACTTTAAGACTAAAATGATTAACTGTTATTTGGTTGCTTTCTTCTTGTTAGCAACGGTTTTCTTACGTCCTTTACGGGTACGTGCATTGTTTTTAGTACTTTGTCCACGTAATGGTAATCCGATACGATGACGAATACCGCGATAACATCCGATATCCATTAAACGTTTGATGTTCATTTGAACTTCAGAACGCAACGCACCTTCTACTTTCAATTCATTGATGATACTACGCAGGGCAGCCAACTCGTCGTCGTTCCAGTCACTCACTTTCTTGTCATAATGGATGCCGGCTCTATCGAGAATTTGTTTAGACAAACTTCTGCCGATGCCGTAGATATAGGTTAAACCTATTTCTCCTCTTTTGTTTTTCGGTAAATCAATACCTGCAATTCTTGCCATAAATTCTTACTGTTTATTTTAGTTGTATTATTAATTATCCTTGACGTTGTTTAAATTTCGGGTTCTTTTTGTTGATTACGAAAACAACCCCTTTTCGTTTTACAACGATACATTCATCACTTCTTTTTTTTACTGATGCTCTTACTTTCATTTTGTTATGTTTTATTATGATTTATGTCTAAATGTTATTCTTCCTTTGCTCAAATCGTAGGGCGACATTTCCACCTGCACTTTATCTCCGGGTAATATCTTGATGTAATTCAAGCGCATTTTTCCGGCGATGTGTGCCGTGATGACATGCCCGTTTTCCAGCTTCACGCGAAACATCGCGTTGCCTAACGCTTCTATAACGATGCCGTCGAGTTCGATGGAGGATTGTTTCATTTTTTGTGTTTAGTGTTTAATATTTTAGGTTTATTAGTTATTGGGTGGATAGGTTTATGGGTGGATAGGTTTATAGGTGGATAGGTGTAACTGCTTTCTGCTTTCTGCTTTCTGCTTTCTGCTTTCTGCTTTCTGCTTTCCTCACCTCTCATTCCTCAATGTACTCATACGTTGAAAGCATCTCCGTTC
>WQSU01000176.1 GCA_009787675.1 Lentimicrobiaceae bacterium | reverse complement strand
CAGCGGACCCAGCAAAACTTATAGTAGCCTGCAATAAAGAGAATTTCACCACTTCGCTCATTCGTGAATCGAAATCGTTTAGCGCTTCTGTCTTGAACCAAAATTATAAACCCACTACAATGGGCACTTTTGGGTTTCGCTCAGGAAAAAACTTTAATAAATTTGAGCAATGTCAAGAGTTTATCTTCGGAAAACACACACAAACTCCTATCGTTCTGGAAGATTGCATCGCATGGTTTGAGTGTAAACTCGCCGATGAAGTGGATGTGGGCACCCATATCCTGTTCATTGGCGAAGTGTTGGAGGCTCAAATCATTACAGAAGACGCTGAACCTTTAACTTATGCCTATTATCATAAAGTAAAAAAGGGAATTACCCCCAAGAATGCACCATCGTTTAAGAAGGAGTAAAAGGAGAAAACATTTAAAACCTTTAACCTTAAATCTTTAAATTATTAAATCTTTAAATTATTAAATCTTTAAATTATTAAATCTTTAAATTCTATCCCTCACATGTACAACAAAAGACCTATTGCCAAAAACATATTTCACGTTGGAGTGAATGATCGGCATAAGAATCTGTTTGAAAATTATTTACCATTGCCACAAGGGGTGGCTTATAATTCTTATTTAATTATTGATGAAAAAGTAGCGCTTATTGACACGGTTGAGCTCTCTTGCGCAGATGTTTTTTTTGCTAAAATTGATGCTATTTTAAAAAACAGAGCTATAGATTATCTGATTGTAAATCACATAGAACCTGATCATGGTGGCTGTATAGGATTGGTAAAACAGAAATATCCCAATATTCAAATTGTTGGAAATGCTAAGACGTTCGATATGTTGAAGGGTTATTTCGGCATCGATACGCAACTGTTTGAAGTGAAGGAGGGCGACAGTTTAGTGCTGGGAGAAAGGAGTTTAACATTTTACATGGCGCCTATGGTACACTGGCCCGAGGTGATGGTGGCTTACGAAGGCAACGACAAGATACTCTTCTCTGCCGACGCATTCGGTACGTTCGGTACAAACAACGGCGACTATCTGGATGTTCACCTCAATACCGACAAATATTGGGATGAGATGCGACGTTACTACGCCTGCATAGTTGGAAAATTTGGTGTGCCAACCCAAAATGCATTGAAAAAACTCTCCACATTGGATATTAAAACCATATGCTCGACACACGGACCGGTTTGGCAACAAGAACTCTCGAAAGTGGTGGGCTTATACAACAAATGGAGCCGCTACGAGCCTGAAGAAGAAGGCGTTGTAATTGCATACGGCTCCATGTACGGACATACCCGCCAACTCACCGAAGCGGTTGCCGAAGGTATTGTTGCCGGCGGTGTGAAAAACGTTGTAATTCACGATGTTTCGCAAACTGACACTTCATTCATTTTGTCCGACATCTTCAAATTTGGTGCACTTGTGATGGGTAGCCCAACCTACATGGGTGGCGTGTATCCTTTGATTGAAAAGTTACTCTGCGCCATTGAGCATCGCGGCATTAAAAACCGCCTATACGCTTGCTACGGCTCGTTCACATGGGCAGGCGCAGCCGTAAAACAACTAACCGCCTTTGCGCAAACCATGAATTGGGAAATAGTGGGCACGCCCGTTGAAAACAAACAGGCTGTTTTTGCAGATAAATATCAGGCAGCATTTGAATTAGGACAGACGATGGCAAACCGAATTATCCTCCAAACGCTCAACAATGAAAACCCCTAATATCGCCTCGAAGAAAATTGAGACAGGCAAAATTAGCCACACATTTCTCCTATACCCCAAATAAAACTATGTTTGCACCCTTAATTTTATTCAGATGAAAAACAAAATCCTACAATTTGCACCTATAGTATCTATTTTCCTTTCAATTTCTTTTGAAATCACTTTTGCGCAAACTGCTGAGGGGACATGGAAGAATAACTTAGGGGGAGAGAAGAATGACCAATTTACTTCTGTAACAGCGGTTGGAATTGCTTTTATGGCGTCTGCGAAACGTTGGACGGCATTCTTGCAGTTGGTGGTTCCGATAAATTTATTTCAGGCGATTGGGACCAAACTACTGGAAAAGGCAGCACCGATGCCATTATTGTGATGTTTGACCATTCAGGTAAACTTATTTGGAAGAAAAACTTCGGAGGCAGCGATACAGAGTATTATAATTCCATCGCTTCATAGTTGACTATGCATCCTGATAAAAGCAACTATGATTTTCCCATAGAAATTGTAGCGGTGGGATACGCTAATTTGATTTATGAACAATATGCTTTTTAATTTTTTCCTAAATATGAAACTAACGGATTAAAAACATTCCGTTTTTTCTTCTATATTTGCGCTTCTTTTTAAATACAATGGCTAAAAACATCATCTCTCAAATCACTGACACTGAATATCAATATGGTTTTGTTTCTAATATTGATGTGGAAGAATTTCCTAAAGGATTGAATGAAGATATTATACGATTAATTTCTGAACGCAAAAACGAACCGGAATGGTTGCTGGAGTTTCGCCTAAAAGCATTCGCCAAATGGCGAACGATGTCAGAACCAGAATGGGCGCACCTTACATATCAAAACCCCAATTATCAAGATATTACGTACCTTGCTATTCCAAAAAAGAAAAATGTGGATGCTAAAAAAGGAGAAATCAATGAAAACCTGGTTGACACTTTTAACAAGTTGGGAATCTCTTTAGATGAACAGCGTCTTTCAGAGGTTGCTGTGGATGCAGTGATTGATTCTATCTCCGTGAAAACTACATTTTCAGAGCAATTGGAGAAAGAGGGAATCATTTTTTGTTCTTTTGGGGAAGCTGTGCATAAATGTCCTGAGTTGGTAAAAGAATACTTGGGAAGCGTTGTACCTGTTGGCGATAACTTCTTTTCCGCACTCAACTCTGCAGTTTTCAGCGAAGGATCGTTCTGCTACATCCCCAAAGGGGTGCGCTGTCCTATGGAACTTTCTACTTACTTCAGGATAAACGCTTCCGGAACAGGACAGTTTGAACGTACCTTGCTCATTGCCGATGAGGGCGCGTATGTAAGCTACATGGAAGGTTGTACTGCTCCGCAACGAGATGAAAATCAACTACATGCAGCAGTTGTAGAAATCGTGGCGCTTAAAGATGCTGAAGTTAAATATTCTACCGTGCAAAATTGGTATCCAGGCGACAAAAACGGCAATGGCGGCATCTATAACTTCGTCACCAAGCGCGGCATCTGCAAAGGTGCAAACTCTAAAATATCATGGACACAAGTAGAAACAGGCTCTGCAGTAACCTGGAAATACCCAAGTTGTGTGTTGCAAGGCGACCACTCTGTAGGAGAATTTTACTCCGTTGCGCTCACCAATAATTTTCAGCAAGCAGACACCGGCACAAAAATGATACACTTGGGAAGAAACACGCACAGTTTAATTGTTTCTAAGGGAATTTCGGCAGGGAAGAGCCAAAACAGCTACAGAGGTTTGGTGCGGGTAGCCAAAAAAGCCGAAAATGCGCGCAATTTCTCACAGTGCGATTCGTTACTCATGGGAGATAAATGCGGTGCACACACTTGGCCCCACATCGATTGCTATAACAAAAGCGCCGTACTGGAGCACGAAGCCACAACCTCAAAAATCTCTGATGACCAACTTTTCTACTGCCAACAACGCGGCATAAACAAAGAAACTGCCATCAGCCTGATTGTTAATGGTTATGCCAAAGATGTGCTAAACAAATTACCGATGGAATTTGCTGCTGAGGCGCAGAAATTGTTGGAGGTGAGTTTGGAGGGGAGTGTGGGGTAGAATTAGAGACCGAAAATTGACCCATATCGTAGGAGAGACTAAAACTATCTACTTTTTTTATAGCTCATTACCGCCCAAGCGTTAAATACAACAGCAAAACCGCATAGGGCGAAAAATTGCGGCAATAACTCTCTCATACTGCTGCCTTTGAGATAAACGGCGCGCATCACTTCCATAAAATATTTCAATGGATTGAAGGTGGTAACCCACTGCGCCCACTTGGGCATACTGCTTACGGGGGTAAATAATCCACTTAACAGAATGATTATTAACATAAAAAAGAACATCACGAACATCGCTTGCTGCATGGTGTCGGAATAGTTGGAAATTACTATGCCCATTCCCGATACTACAAGAATGTAAACAACAGCATAGAGGTAAATGGTGGCAAGAGCGCCTGCTGGAAACAGTCCGTAAATCAGTGTGGCAAGTCCCATACATACAGTTAAAATTACAATACCAATAATCCAATAGGGAATGAGTTTGGCAAGAATGAAAACACCTTTGTTCATGGGAGTTACGTTAAGCTGTTCGGTTGTGCCCAACTCTTTCTCGCCTACAATATTCAGTGCAGGTAAGAATCCTGTTAACAAGGTGAGCAACATCACAAACAGCGCAGGAATCATAAATACTTTGTAGTCTAATGTTGGATTAAATCTAAATTGAGAATTGATAATTGACAATTGAGAATTCTTCATCGTCAATGTTCCATTGTCAACTGACAATTCTCGCGCAAAATCATTGATGATATCTGACAGATACGCACTTCCCAAACCGCCTTTCATACCATTAACAGCATTCGCAGAAATCATTACATGCGCCATACTTGATCTATATAAATCTTTCTCAAACTCTTGCGGAATTTCAAGAATAACATCTGCTTTGCCTGCATCAACACTTTGCATAGCCTCGTTATAAGACGTAGAAACATCACTCAAAAGAAAATAACCCGAAGCTCCAATCTTGTTAATCAATCGTTCTGAAACAGCACTGTGGTTGTTGTCCACAACGCTTAGCTTTACATTCTTTATTTCTTGATTGGCAGCCCAAGGCAACACCAACATCATCATTACAGGCATTGCCAATATCAATTTCGGAATAAAAGCATTCCTGAAAATTTGTTTAAATTCTTTTTCTAACAGGTATTTTAGCATGGTTATTAATTGTTAATTCTAACACTAAACTTCTTCAAACTCACCGTCAACAAAACAATTGCCATAAAGCCCAAAATAGCAAACTCTTTGACCACATATTTTGCATCGGCGCCCATGATCATGAGTTTTACCACGCCTTCCACATACCAGCGGTTGGGCGGAATCACCGAAATCCACTGTAGAATTTTCGGCATACTTTCCACAGGAAACATCATGCCCGAAAGCAACATTATGGGCATCATCATCACTACCGCCGAAATGAGCATGGCGGCAACTTGCGTTTTCACCATGTTGGAAACCATTAATCCAAGCGATAATCCAACCAATATAAAGAGCAGCGAAAGTAAAATCAGCAGAAATAGGTTTCCCATTATGGGCACGCCAAGTACAAACACAGATAATAGCAAAATGGTTGTAAGATTGATAATTGACAGTGCAAAATAGGGCGTAATTTTCGCCAAAATGATATAAATTGGTTTTAGAGGCGACACTAACAATATTTCCATCGTTCCCATCTCTTTTTCGCGAACAATAGAAATGGAAGTCATCATCGC
>WQSU01000175.1 GCA_009787675.1 Lentimicrobiaceae bacterium | reverse complement strand
ATTACGGTGAACAACCGTGATTATAAAGAGTATTTCCCGTTGGCTACATTACAATATGTAGTAACCCAACCGTTAGCATTAGCTGAAGTGGAAGGTCAATACGATATTAAAGTGAACTTGGATGGCGGTGGCATCGCTGGACAAGCCGAAGCATTACGCTTGGCAATCTCAAGAGCATTGGTGGAACTAAACCCCGAATATCGCCCCGTGTTGAAAGTGAAAGGTCTCCTTCGCCGCGACCCCCGTATGGTGGAACGTAAGAAACCGGGACAACCAAAAGCACGTAAACGCTTCCAATTCTCTAAACGTTAGAAAATTATTAATCCTGTTTAGTATCGAAATTATTAAGACTTCAAAATAAAAGAGCTACTTAATAATTGCTTTAATGAACGTAAACAACAAATAAAAACATGTCAAAAGTAACCTTTGAAGAATTATTAGATGCCGGATGTCATTTCGGACATCTTAGAAGAAAATGGAATCCTGCCATGGCGCAGTACATTTTCATGGAAAAGAATGGTATTCACATTCTTGACCTCAACAAAACATTAGTAAAATTGGACGAGGCTTGCGCCGCAGCCAAACAAATTTCCAAATCGGGTCGCAAAATTTTATTTGTGGCAACTAAAAAACAAGCAAAAGAAACGATTGCGGAATTTGCAAAATCTGTGAATATGCCTTATGTAACAGAACGTTGGCCCGGCGGTATGCTCACCAACTTCTTCACCATTCGTAAAGCGGTGAAGAAAATGAGCGACATCGACAAATTGATGGGTAGCGGGCAGTTTGATAATTTGGCTAAAAGAGAAAAATTACAAATTCAACGCGAACGCGCTAAATTGGAAAAGAACTTAGGCTCTATCTCCGATTTGTCGCGCCTTCCCGCAGCCGTTTTTATTGTGGATATTTTGAAAGAACACATCGCTGTGGCTGAAGCCAGAAGATTAAATATCACTACATTTGCAATTGTTGACACCAACTCGAACCCTAATTTGATTGATTTTCCGGTTCCTGCAAACGACGATGCTTCAAAATCTATCGCTGTGGTTATCAAAGCAATATGCGATGCTATTGCAGAAGGTGCAGAAGAACGTAAATTAGACAGAGAGGCTTTAGACGAAGATGGCGACGATGTTGATGTGGATATGATGCTTGATGATGAGGATGAACAAGATCAGGAACAACTTCCTGCTGCAACCGCTACTGACGCAAAAGGCGTGAAGAAAATTAAAGATGTGGCTACTGATGATGACAAAAGTGCTGCCAAAAGAAAACGTCTCCCCACCAAAAAAGCACCTGCGAAAAAATAATTAACCTAATAGCTTAACAATTAAAATTATAATAATATGGCAATAACTGCTGCTGATGTAAACAAATTAAGACAAATGACCGGTTCGGGCATGATGGATTGTAAAAACGCACTCGTTGAAGCTGATGGCGACTTTGATGCTGCGATTGACATCCTCCGTAAAAAAGGTCAAAAAGTAGCTGCTAAACGTGCAGACCGCACTTCAAACCAAGGTCGCGTGGTAGCTAAAATAAATGCTGAACACAACTTCGCCGCCATCGTGGTAGTAAGTTGCGAAACCGACTTCGTTGCAAAAAATAGTGATTTTGTGGCTTTTACAGAATCAATTATTGATCTTGCGATGGCAAACAAAATCAAAACACGCGAAGAATTATTAGCACAAAAAATCAATGGCATTACAATAGACGACATGCTCATTGAAATGACGGGAAAAACCGGTGAAAAAACGGAACTTCCTGCTTACGAAGTAATTGAAGCACCTTGCGTGTCTGCTTACAACCACAACGGAAATCTGCTGGCAACCATTGCCGGATTTACCGTAGGTGGAGAAAAAGTATTTGAACCTGCACACAATGTGGCGATGCAAATTGCGGCTATGAACCCGCTTGCCGTTGATCCAAAACAGATTCCGCAAGCTACTGTTGACCACGAACTTGAATTGGCTCGCGAAATGACACGCCAAGAAGGAAAACCTGAAAATATGATTGAAAAAATCGCCGAAGGTAAATTGAACAAGTTCTTTAAAGAAAACACTTTATTGAGTCAAGAATTTATCCGCGACAACAAAATTTCGGTTGCCGAATACCTCAAACAAACAGATGCAGACCTTACTTGCTGCTGTTTCTACAGATTGCAATTAGGAGCATAAGTTTGTGATTGTTGTTTTCATTGGAAAGTCGGGTAGGAATGCTCGGCTTTTTTTTTGTAGTTTTTTCTGCTATTGGTAATAATAATTCAAAAAAAACATCTCAAATCTTTTCATATTAGAATTTTTATATTTTTGCACCCCCAAAAAAATAGGGATTATTTTATTGTACAATTGACAAAGACCAATTGATTATTAACGAAAAACAAAAAAAGAAAAATGAAAATCCACATTAAAAAAGGCGACAATGTGAAGGTAATTGCCGGCGATTCGAGAGGACAGAATGGAAAAGTGCTCGAAGTGAATACCGACAAATACCGTGCATTAGTCGAAGGCGTAAACTTGGTGTCGAAGCACACCAAAGCCAATGCCAAAAATGCGAAAGGCGGCATTGTAAAAAAAGAAGCTCCCATCCACATCTCAAACCTTATGGTAGTAGATAACAAAGGAAATGCTACGCGAATTGGACGTAGATTAGGCGAACCCAAAAAAGCGGGCGCAAAAGCAAAATTAGTTCGTTATTCTAAAAAATCAGGAGAGGAGATCAAGTAATGTACACGCCAAGATATAAAGAAAAATACACCAACGAGGTCGTTCCTGCTATCAAGGAACAGTTTGGATTTGAATCCATAATGAGAGTGCCTAAATTAAAAAAGATTTGCTTAAACCAAGGGCTTGGTAAATTCGGTATCGCCGACAAAAAGTTGATTGATGTGGGTATTAACGAAATGACGTTGATCGCCGGTCAAAAGGCAGTGCCTACCAAATCTAAAAAAGACGTTTCTAACTTCAAACTGCGTCGTGGAATGCCTATCGGTGTGCGCGTTACGCTTCGTGGAGATAGAATGTATGAATTTCTTGACCGCTTAATCTCTGTTTCTATTCCGCGTATTCGCGACTTTAGAGGCATCAGCGATAAAGGGTTCGACGGCAGAGGTAATTATACGCTCGGCGTGCCCGAACAAATCATCTTCCCCGAAATAGACATTGATAAAGTGGCTAAAATCAACGGGATGGATATCACTTTTGTAACCACCGCTCGCAACGACAAAGAGTGTTTGGCTTTATTAAAACAGTTTGGATTACCTTTTAAAAATCAAAAATAGATTATGGCAAAAGAATCGCTAAAAGCAAGAGAAGTTAAGAGGGCAAAATTAATTGCCAAATATGCTGCAAAACGTGCAGAGTTGAAGAAAGTTATCAACGGCAATGACTACGAAGCGAAAGAAGCTGCGATCATCGCGTTGCAAAAATTACCCCCCAACTCTAATCCTATCCGTTTGCACAACCGCTGCAAACTCACAGGACGTCCGAAAGGATATATCCGCCAATTCGGAATCTCCCGTATCAATTTTAGAGAAATGGCAAACCAAGGTCTCATTCCGGGAGTAAGAAAAGCCAGCTGGTAATCAAATAATTTAAAATTTAAAAATTTAAAAATTTAAAAATGAATACAGATCCGATTTCAGATTATTTGACCCGAGTGCGTAACGCAATTGCGGCAAATCATAAGGTAGTGGAAATACCTACCTCGAAAACGAAAAGAGAAATTACCAAAATATTGTTCGACAAAGGGTACATCTTGAATTATAAATTTGAGGATGACGTTCACCCCGGTATTATAAAAATCGCGTTGAAATATCACCCCGGTACCAAACAGTCGGCAATAAATACTTTGAAACGTGTGAGCCGCCCCGGACTCCGTAAGTATGTGGGCGTTGACGAAATGCCCTCCGTGTTGAACGGTTTGGGAATCGCCATTGTTTCTACCTCACATGGTATGATGACCAATAAAGAAGCCAAAGCCAACAACGTGGGCGGCGAAGTAATTTGTTATGTTAGTTAATAGGAGGAAAGTGTTATGTCAAGAATAGGAAAATTACCCATTACGCTACCTAAAGGCGTAGAAATTACAAGAGATGAAAAAAGCCAAATCGTTACCGTAAAAGGTCCGAAAGGCGAATTAAAACAATTTGTTGATGGCGACATCACGTTTACTATCGAAGATGGTAAATTCACCCTCCATCGCCCCACCGAACAAAAACGCCACAAAGCGATGCACGGTCTTTACAGAGCGTTGATCGCCAACATGATCAAAGGCGTTTCGGAAGGCTTCGAAATCAAACAGGAATTAGTGGGTGTGGGATACAAAGCTGAAGCAAAACCCGGCAACATGCTGGAAATGAGCTTAGGATATTCTCACAATCTGCTCTTCGCACTTTGTCCGGAAGTAACCGTTGAAACCGTGAATGAAAAAGGGAAAAACCCATTGATCATTTTACGCGGTATTGACAAACAATTGCTGGGACAAGTAGCCAATAAAATTCGCTCCTACCGTAAACCTGAGCCTTATAAAGGAAAAGGTATCCGCTTTGTGGGCGAAATTGTACGTAAAAAAGCCGGTAAATCCGCTGAAAAATAAAATCATTATTAATATCCTCATAAAGTTTGGAACATTATGGCATTTAACAGAAAAACATTTAGACGCAACAGAATAAAAATGAGAATCCGTAAAACGGTTCACGGATCTTCAGACCGCCCCAGAATGTCGGTTTATAGAAGCAACCGCGATATTTATGTGCAATTGATCGACGATAATGCAGGCGTTACCATAGTATCAGCCTCATCGGCAGTTGCAGATATTCGTGATAAAAAAGCAACCAAGATCGAAAAATCGGCGATGGTAGGCAAATTAGTAGCTGAAAAAGCGAAAGAAGCCGGCATCAATACCGTTGTTTTCGACAGAAACGGTTACTTATATCATGGTAGAGTAAAATCTTTAGCGGAAGCCGCGAGAGAAGGTGGTTTAATTTTCTAATATTTAAAGAGAAACAATTATGTCAAGTTTAAAAATTAAAAGAATAAAAGCAACTGATATTGAATTAAAAGACCAATTAGTTGCAGTGAACAGAGTAACCAAAGTTACCAAAGGTGGACGTACATTCAGTTTCTCTGCCATCGTAGTAGTGGGCAATGGAAACGGAATCATCGGATTCGGGTTAGGAAAAGCGAAGGAAGTATCTGCCGCCGTTTCTAAAGGAATTGACGACGCCAAGAAAAACATTATTCGCGTGCCGGTTTACAAAGGCACCATTCCACATGCAGCCGAAGGAAAATATTGCGGCTCGCTGGTATTCATGAAACCTGCAGCGCCCGGTACCGGAGTTATCGCCGGTGGCGCCATGCGTGCCGTTTTTGAAACCGTTGGCATTCACAACGTGTTGGCAAAATCGAAAGGCTCTTCCAACCCGCACAGTGTAGTGAAAGCTACCATCAACGCATTGGCACAAATGCGCGATGCGTACAGCGTGGCACAAGTGCGTGGAGTTGGGTTAGATACGG
>WQSU01000174.1 GCA_009787675.1 Lentimicrobiaceae bacterium | reverse complement strand
AAAAAAAAAACTACCGCCGGATGACGGAAGAGGTGAAGAAACAAAAAAAATCCCCCCCTAAAACATTTCCACAGCCCCCTCGTTTTATCTCCATCTCAATTAACTACCTAAACTACCCGATAAATGATAATCATTGAAAGCCACACCATCCCACCAAAATCAACCAGAAATCTTCCCGAAAATCCTAATTTGAGATTTTACGCCAGGAAAAACCGAAGAGCCGGCATCTTGGCAGAAGTCCTTTTTTGGAAACAAGTACAAAATGGAAAATTTTATGGCATAAACTTTAACCGTCAAAAAGTTATTGGTAATTATATAGTTGACTTCTACGTTCCTTCATTAAGTTTAGTAATAGAAATAGATGGTTGTTCTCACAATTATAAAGAAGATTATGATTTAAAAAGAGAGAATTACTTTAGATCTTTTGGATTAAAAATCTTCAAAGCTGCTGATAGAGATGTAAAACAAAACCTTTCGTGGGTATTGGATAATCTTAGGGATTTTATTATTTTGGAATATTTGCCTCGTTCGTCAGCAGAGGGTGGGGTGTGATTTTTACACCTCTTCTGTCATTAGGTGGCGGGACATAATTTGCCTTTCTTCACCTCTTCCGTCATCCGACAGCGGTTAGGAGTTGCGTAATGGAAAATTGCTTCTGCTGTCGGCTGCCACCTTCTCCTCAGAGAGGAGAAGGAATTTTGGGCTGCCTCATTTTCTCCTTTTCTCCTCTTCTCCTTTTCTCCTCTTTTCCTCTTCCCCTTAACCCCTTGCACCCGTCGCATTTCGCGCCTGCAACGATTGGATGTAGAACTTCGGCGTTACGCCGGTGATCTCTTTGAAGGCGTCGTAAAAGGCGCTGATGGATTTAAAACCAACTTGTTGGGTCACAAACTCGATCGTGTATCTTTGCGCATCGGGTTGGGAGAAGATGCGCTGTGCCTCCCGAATCCGGTAACTGTTTAAAAAGGAACGGAAGTTTTTGTTTAATGCCTGGTTGATCGTTTGCGAAACATAGTTTTGGTTCGACTGTACCAACTCTGCTAATTTATCTATGGAAAACTTGGGGTCGCAAATTACTGCGGTCTCCTCCATCAACAACAGGATTTTGTCCATGAGCTCGTTTTGAATGTCGCTTGAAAGAGACCCTTTCCTGCTTTTTTTAGGCGTTTTTTCAGTTGAGGTTTCTTGCAACCCGATAATTTCAAGGTTCTTTTCAAATAAAATTTTATAAGCCTTATTCAAGTTTTTCTTTTGTAAATAGATATACAATAGAACACCACCCGCAAATAATAATATGCAGAGCATAATAATCAAAATAATTTTTTGATAAAAATTAGTGCGTTCTTTAATCTCTTGTTCTATAATGAGTTGTTCAATTTGTTGATTGGTTTTCGACATCTCATACAAACGTTGCAGTTGATTAATATCTACAAAAATATTCGGATTAAACATCGAATCATTCAGTTCAACATATTTTTTATAAAGCTCAAAAGCATTTTTAATCTTCCCTTTCGATTCTTCAATCTTCGAGAGGGTGAGGTAGTTGTAAGATTTAATTCTTAAAAAATGAATTTCATCCGCCAATTTATTCGATAAATT
The DNA here is from genome assembly GCA_009787675.1 of Lentimicrobiaceae bacterium. Lineage (GTDB taxonomy): Bacteria > Bacteroidota > Bacteroidia > Bacteroidales > WCHB1-69 > WRNX01. The sequence goes on along the minus strand of WQSU01000174.1, from coordinate 4,003 downwards.
AATGTAATGTATCGCAGAATCTATTTTTTTTATTTCAAAAAAAAGTTTGGCAATATCCGACAAAGTCTCTGTTTCATAATCAATTTTATTGGCTCTGCGAGATTCTTCCAATGCTAAATGATAGTAGGACAAAGCCAAATCATATTGTTTGTTTTTTTGATACATCAACGCTATATTACTTTGTATGCCGGACAAGAAGAAGTTGTTGTGCCGTTTACTGATTTCCAATGCTTTATTGATATATAAGGAGGCGCTGTCCATGCTTCCTATCTCCAATTCTATCGTGCTGAGGGTGCTTAATAGAATCACAATATTACAGCTGTCTTGAGAGATCTTTTGCGCATCGGAATAGTACAGTTTTGCAATATCAAACCTGCCGAAGTGATAGTAAATATTTCCAATGTTGGCGTAAATCTTCGCTTGCGTTACAAGATTATTAGTTTTTTCGCAAAGCAACAATCCTTTAATCAAATAATCGTAAGAACTGCGGTAGTCGCACATATAATAGTAGTGTATGATGGCAGCCCTGTTGTAGGCTTCTGCGATAGTTCTCTGAAATTCTGCATTATTATTTTTAACAGGAGAGTTAATCAGCAGACTGTAACAAACCATCGCCGTGTCGAAACTGTTGTTTAATAAATAAGAATAAGCCGTATCAGAAAGTTTTTGCACTGAAAAACGGCTAAAATTGTCAATCAATTCCTTGTTGGGCTGTTGATTTTTTACGGGAGCTTGCCCAAAAATGGCAGCGAGAGTAAAAAAAAACAAGATGGAGGTGAAGAGGTAGCGTTTTAACATTATTTGTGGTTTTATTTTTATGTTACTTAGATTTATGTTTTAATATGGTTTATTTCAGTTTTTTATCAAATAGTTTTGCGGAAAAACAGTACCAAGCCTTAATGCTTTTTGTGCTATTTTCGGGCAAAAGTATTATTTTCTTGGTTATAGAATCTTGATAAGAGATGATTATTAGGAATTTGATATGGGTGCAAATTCTTCGATTATTTTTTATTTTTTTCTCTCCCAAATAAAAAAAATATATTTTCGCGCTATCAAAATGATATCAAAATGAATGATAAAATTCTCTTTTCAGAACAGCAAAAATTTAGACACCCTGCAATTTGGGTGATGATGACTGCCCTTCTTAGTGTGCCGGGTATTTTTATTTGGGCTTCCATTCAACAAATTGGGAAAGGGCAACCATGGGGCACTAATCCTTTGAGTGACACAGGTTTGATAATTACTACAAGTTTTGTTACGGCAATCATTATTGTAACAATTATTCTTTTTTGGGTAGCCCGTTTAGAAACTTCCGTCACAACAAACGAAATTAGGGTGAGATTTTTTCCCTTTACCAGATCATTTGAACATTATAAATGGGAAGATATTTCTAATGTTTCCATTCAAAAAATAAAATATTTCAAGCATGGGGGGTGGGGATACAGATCAAAAACAGGCTTAGGTTTGAGAATAGGATTCGATGGCATAAAACTTACTAACTATTTTAGTAAAAACATAATATATAGTGTTTCAGGAAAATATGCTTTACAATTAGAGTTAAAAAACGGAAAAAAAGTGATGATTGGAACAGAAAGGGAAAAAGAAATAGAAACAGTAGTTGCAAAAATTGAACGAAAAAACAAAGAATATTAACCTTAAAATCAATTCAAAATGGAAAAAAAAGAAAAATTTATTTCAGGAAAAAACGGATTTGGAATGTTTACCATTCTGTTACTTATGGCAATTGCCGGCATTTTAGCGCCCGCACTTCTGGAGACTTACGCGCCTCACACGTCAGGCGCTCGCTGGCTTCTGCTCATTCTATCAGCAGTATCGTTTATTATGATGATTGGGCTCTCAATCATTAAGCCTAATGAAGCCTTGGTAATTACTTTTTTTGGAAAATATCAGGGGACCTGCATGAATAACGGTTTTTTCTGGTTTAACCCTTTAACATTACGCACCCGCATCTCTGTGCGTGCGCGCAATGAAAACAGCGATCCGATCAAGGTAAATGACAAAATGGGAAACCCCATTATGATTGGAATCGTTTTGGTCTGGAAAGTGGAAGATACTTTTAAAGCCTCTTTCGATGTGGATAATTATGTGAAGTTTGTAGATGTGCAAAGTGAAGCCGCTATTAGAAACTTGGCAGGTTCATATCCTTATGACAGTCTTGAAGATGAACATGCTGACATTACGTTGCGTGGAGGTGGAGAAGAGGTGAACGACATGCTGGAAGCCGCCCTCACCGACCGTTTGGCAATTGCCGGCATCAAGGTGATAGAAGCGCGCATCAGCAACTTGGCTTATGCTCCCGAAATTGCCGGCGCCATGTTGCAACGCCAGCAAGCAACTGCTATGGTGGCTGCACGTTTTAAAATTGTGGAGGGCGCCGTGAGCATGGTGGATCTCGCATTAAGACAACTGTCTGAAAAACAAGTAATTGATTTAGATGACGACAAAAAAGCTGCCATGGTAAGCAATCTGATGGTGGTACTCACTTCCGACCGCGCCGCTACGCCCGTTGTAAATGCCGGTACGCTTTATAATTAAGATGGCAACAGAAAAAAAATCGTTTATAATAAGAATTGATGCGGACACATTGGCAGCTATTGAAAAATGGGCTGCCGATGAGTTTCGCAGTATAAACGGACAGATAGAATGGGTGTTATCGGATGCGTTAAAAAAAGCTAAACGAACGCCAAAGAAAAAAAATGATTAAAACAATCCGTATAATTCGGCGTTCACCATTTCAATCACACTCCCAAAATCTTCCGGAATCTCTTCAATTTTAACGGTATTCACATCTACGATTAATAATTTTCCGGCGTCATATTTAGAGATCCACTCCTCATAACGGTCGTTGAGCGATTTTAAATAATCTAAACGGATAGAAGTTTCATATTCTCTGCCTCTTTTTTGAATTTGAGCGACTAAGGTGGAGACATCGGCGCGCAAATAGATGAGCAGGTCGGGCGGTTGCAAAAATTGCATCATCAATTCAAAGAGAGAAGCATAATTTTCAAAATCGCGAGTTGGCATCAACCCCATAGCATGCAAGTTTGGGGCAAAGATATGGGCATCTTCATAAATGGTACGGTCTTGAATCACGCTTTTTTGCCTCTTTCGAATTTCAACTACTTGTCGAAAACGGCTATTTAAAAAAAAGACTTGCAGATTGAACGACCAGCGCTGCATATCTTCATAGAAACTTGCCAAATAGGGGTTGTTATCCACGCTTTCGTAAAGCGCCTCCCAGCCGAAATGTTTGGCAAGCATTCCGGTGAGTGTTGTTTTTCCTGAACCGATGTTTCCGGCTACGGCGATGTGCATGGGGGATATTTAAGGTTTAAAGTTATAAGATTAAAGTTTATACAATACGCAACTTGCTCACATTTAATTATTTTAATTGTTTTTTGTATTCAAAAGTTCAAGGTTCAAACTTTAACCTTTGAACCTTAAACTTTTAACTTTGAAGGAATTATTCTTCCGTAGTTTCTTTGCAGCAGCAGCATTCTTTTTTGAAGCATTTCCAGGTGAATGCAGCTAATGTTGCGCCTACGATCGGGAACAGGATGAATACCCACAGGTTGGTTAAAGCAGTTCCGCATTCAAAAACAGCCGGAGCAATGCTACGAGCAGGGTTTACAGAAGTTCCTGTAATAGGAATACAAACGATGTGTATCAATACCAAAGCCAAACCGATGGCTAATCCTGCGAATTTGGTAGCGTTGTTTTTGCTGTCGGTTGCGCCCAAAACAACTAAAATGAAGATAAAGGTAAATACGGTTTCGGCGATTAAGGCGGGGACAAGCATGCCATCAGCAAAATTGTTCGCGCCGGTGGTGGTAATTCCGCCGGTTGTAGCGCCGGTTTTTACCAATGCAAAAAGAATTCCGGAGCCGATAAAAGCGCCAATTACTTGTGCAAGCATGTAAACGCCCATCCCTTTAGCAGAGATTCCTTTGTTAATAAAAACGGCTAACGTAATTGCCGGATT
>WQSU01000173.1 GCA_009787675.1 Lentimicrobiaceae bacterium | reverse complement strand
ATATCTAACGTTTGAATTTTAACAAACCCGCCGGCAAAATCGCCAGGCAGTTCTGCTGAGAAATTTTTGTAAACCAAAATATTTTCAATCATTCCTGAAGGGATAAAGTCAAAAGAAAAAGCTCTGGAGTCGGATTCTGAGCTGGGGGCAATTCCGGAGTTAATCCACACATCATTATAGCGTAAACTTAATCCTCTAATCACAATAAAACGACCATCAATAAGCGTTACGCCCGGAATGCGTCTTACCACTTCTGCCGCATCTTTATCTTGATTTTTAGAAATCTGTTCATTAGATACTCCACTTACAACGGTTTGCGCTTCTTTCATTTGCACTATAACTGCTTCTTCAGAAGTTTTAACCTTTTCAGTAGTTACACTCACAGCATTCAATACATTATTGGGTTCTAAGGCAACTTCCAAATTTATGGGAGTGTTATTTTTTACGTCAATCTCAATAACTTGAGCAATGTGGGTAATATACGATACTTTGAGCTGGTGTTTTCCGGAAGGAAGGATAAGTTTAAAATATCCGACGCTATCAGAAATGGCTCCCATGGAGGTGCCTTCTACAATAATGTATGCGTAGGCGATTTTTTCGCCGCTTCTGGCATCTTTTATTACGCCTTCAACGTCTGCGCCATATAAAGGCAGAAAAAGGAAAGTTACAATAAGTGAACATAGAATTTTAAATGGTAAAGTTTTTTGCTTCGACATAGTTTGATTTGTTATTAACTTTGACGGCGCGAAAAACGTATTACCGTATCACGAAAAAAATAATGAAAGATTAAAAAGGAGGAAAGATTTTATTGCGGAAATGTTGCGAGGGAAACTTTAAATTATTATTTCGACAGTTGAATTATAACAAGTAAATATTATTTTTGCAACGTTAAAAATTTACGCTATGAATCAGCAAATTTTTCAAGAAATTAAAACTTTAAAGCGACAAATATTACCGAATGATAAGGTAATACTTTTCGGATCACAGGCACGTGGAGATGCACGATCGGACTCGGATTGGGATTTGTTAGTGCTGGTAAACAAAGAAAAAAGAAATTTAATTGAAGATTATGATAAGTATGGTTATCCTTTTTCTGAAGTTGGAGATAAATACGGTGCGTTTGTAAGTGTTATTGTTTATACAAAAAAAGATTGGGAATCGCGCCCATCACTTTTAAAATATAATGTTGAACAAGAAGGAATTGAAATAATATGACATTAAAACAAGAAGATAGAGACGCTCTGACCAAAATACGTCTGCAAAGAGCAAAAGAAACCATGTTAGAAGTAAAAAGTAATATGGAATTAGGATATTGGCGTTTAGCAGCCAATAGGTTATACTATGCTTGTTATTTTGCAGTAGTTGCTCTGTTAGTGAAAAACGAAATCAATGTTCATACTCACGCAGGGGTTATAAATCAGTTTGGTTTGCATTTTGTTTCAAAAGAATTAATAAGCAAGGTGCAAGGAAAATTTTACAAACAACTTTTTAATCTTCGGCAAAGTGGTGATTATGATGACTGGTATTATATAGACGAAAAAGACATTTTACCCCTTGTAGAACCTGCTGAAAATTTTATTGCCGAAATTGAAAAATTGATAAACGAATAACAATGGAAAATTTTCTGGAATCATTCTTTTATAAACTGCTGAGTGAATGAGTTGAGTTTGATGAAATAGAGTCCATGAGCTAAAGTGGCAACGTTAATTGTAGATTCCATTTCATTAATTTCAAATGAATTAATAAGTGTTCCAAGATGGTTGTATATTTGAATGCGTGCATGGTCGGCGGTGGGGCGTACAATGTGCAAAAACTCTTTCGTTGGGTTGGGGTAGATTTTAAAATCAGCTACTTTTTCAATATCATTGATGCCTTCTTTTAATTTAAAATTAGCAACTAAGTTTACATCCTTAGTGATTGGAAAAAGACATACGGCATCAGCAGAAAAGATTTCATCATCTTGAGTCCAATTCACAAAATCGTAATTTGGATGTGCAATTGCTTGAATAGTTACTTCACTGCCATATTCATAAATGCCACCACCTGATGTAGTTCCTCCTTCAGACGGATTTTCAGACAGAGAAACCGTGAAGGTTAAGAGTTTAGTTTGAATAACATTTACATAGTAAGTTTGTCCGTTTCCTGTAAAAGAAACATTGGCAACTCTCGGCTCTTCAGCTGTATTTTCAGTTAATGCCGTAAAAATAACCGTTCCATTGTTCAATCCTTTTGCCTTTGAGACCGAAAGCCAATTTGTAGCGCCTGCAGGTATAGTAATACGCCACAAAACATTAGAGTTTACCGTTACCGTACCGATAGCCCCTGCAGTTATAGGCAGTAACAATTCTGTTTTGTTTATAGAGAAGTTTCTGTTTTCCGGATCTCCATAGAAAAAGGTGTAGGAATCCGTTTCGCTGTCGTAAAGTATATTGTTGATATTCTGCGTATTTTCCGCTGTTCCGTTCGATTGGCACGGCTTGGGAGCAGTAGTGCTGTTAAAGGCTGTTTTGCCATTGGATGGATTATAAGGCGCTTCGTCAAGATTGCCTGGCGTATAGACGCCGCTCGTTTGAGAACTTCCGGGGCGATACAGATAAACCTCATCAAATATGGAAGTGCCATTAAACATCGCGTTCCCATCCATGTTCGCATTAATTCTGTATATGAGAAAGCCCTCGTTGGACAAATATAAGTCATAGTTCGTTCCCGCTCTTTTACGATACTCAACCACACTGTATTGCGTAGATGTTCCGGTCATAGGAATCCTGTATATAATTGGTTTTTCGGCATTAGACCCATCGTTGAAATAGAATGGAAAGATTTCGTATGTTTTGTTTATTGTGGCAACAGGCAAAGTGGGCACCCAATTTCCATACTTGTATTTTAAATAAGCCGACATGGACTGGGGTTTTGCCAAATAACTATAATCCATGATATCCCATGTGTTAACTGCTTTTAAATTAGTGTGATTATAATAATGATACAAATCGGGAGCGCTCAGCACATGATAACCTTCATGGCAGAATACATTAGTGCTAAAGTAAGTAGTGCTTCCGTCCAATTCAAAATTATATTCCCAAACAACTTTTCCGTTGATTTCAACATAGTCATAATATAATGACCATTTATGGGGCCAAAGCAAATCGTTCCATTCGCCAACATTTCCTTGAATTACAAAAGAGATAAAATCACACTCGCCATCATTGTTAATGTCAAGGTCAAGACTGGTTGGAACAGGCCAAAATTCATTGATCCAGTTTACTGCGTTTATTAACAAAGTCTGTTCGCGCTCAAGTCTCTCATAGTCATCATCTTCATATCCAATTGGGTTATTGGTTGGGTGGTAAGGTTGGTAATAATTTCTGGGATTTGGGTCTTGATAAAACCGAAGCACCTCTCCATTTGCCGGAGGGAAAAACTGAGATACGATATCTAATTTATTATATGACATGGTGGAGAAATAATCTCGCATATTGTTGTCTGGATTCGAGTTAAACATGCCATCAACGTAAGAAAAACTGTTGGTCATGTTTTGTGTGTCGGAGAAACCAATACAAATCACAAGGTTGTTCATCTGCTGGGCGCTTTTAGCGCCTGCCAAGTCTTTTAAAATAGATTTTTCAGATGCACCGGAGGGGGTACAGCCGGTAGGCTCAAAATAGGCGCGCCGCTTTTCCCTATATTTTTCTTGTGAAATGCCCAGCCTTTTTTCCATAGGCAGTTCAAAATCCCGTGACATAGTAACTCTGTACATACTTGGGACTAATTCGTCGCGGCTAACGTCATATAATGCGTAATAATACCAACCGTCGTCTCCCGGAACAATAGAATAGCCGTCACTGTCGTGAACGTTTCGGTAAAACTCATCTCCGGTAATAAAAAGGTTTAACACTTCTCCATTGGGTTGCACCAATTGGGTGGGAACATTTTCAAGATAAGCGCCAAAAGATACAAAATAGGCGCTAAAAAGCAAAAACAGTATAGCTATTTTTTTCATAATGAATGGTTTTAAATAATGTATAAACAATTTGCATTTAAAGTTAAAGTTGGCGAAGATAGATTTTTATTTTGTAACACCCCCGTAACATTATTTTCATTAAAACTAAATAATAATGAAATGTTTTGGTGATTTACAGATTGCTTTTTTGCGGCATAAAAATATAAACAAACTAATTTTTTATGACAATGTTAAAAAAACTAAAATCCCTTGTGGTAGGATTAGGCTTCTTTGCCCTCCTCAATCCTTTTGTTAATGCGCAAATCGTAATTAAAGGTTCCGACACTTGTTTACCGGTTTCCCAACAGGAAGCAGAAGCTTTTGGTAAAAAAGGCGGCAATGTAACGGTTACCGGCGGCGGCTCCGGAGTAGGTATTGCCGCACTCATTTCAGGCAGCTGCGACATAGCCCAAGCTTCCCGCCCCATGAAATTCGATGAAAAACAAAAAATGTCGGAAGCCGGAAAAAATGCAAAAGAGGTGATTATTGGTTATGATGCTTTGGCAGTAATCGTACATCCCGACAATATTGTTAAAAATTTGACCCGTCAGCAATTAGAACAAATCTATACCGGAAAAATCACCAACTGGAAAGAGGTGGGCGGCGCCGATATGAAAATTGTAGTGTATTGCAGGGAAAGTTCCTCAGGTACTTACGAATTTTTTAAAGAACATGTACTGAAAAATAAAAACTATGCCACTTTTGTGCTCTCCATGCCGGCAACGGGCGCCATTATCCAATCGGTGAAACAAACCAAAGGCGCTATCGGCTATGTGGGATTAGCCTACCTGAATAAAGAGGTTAAAGCGATTCACGTAAGCTACGACGGCAAAACGTTTGTTGAACCCAGCGTACTCAATGCGAAAAACAAAACTTATCCCATCGTGCGCCCTTTATATTATTATTACAGCATTAATAATGAAAAGAAAGTAAAACCGTTTATTGATTTTGTGAAATCAAACGAAGGACAGCAAATTGTAGATAATGTAGGGTTTATCTCACATTTATAATATTATTTAATGGAAAATAAATATGAAAAAAATAATATTATCCTTATTTTTAGGAATACTAACATACTGTATATTAGCACAAAATGACCAAATTCCTCAGGAAGAACCGGTAAAAACCGAAATACAACAGATTAAAGAGGATGTTGAAACCAATCTCATTGAAATTAAAAAACTTAAAAAACTAAAGATTTCAGGCTACATTCAAGGTCAATTTGAAGTGGGGCAAGAGTTTGCCTCCACAAAAGTTGGAAATCCAACAAGTTACAACAATGACAGAGACGGCAAATCGGGCGATTTTTTCCGTTTTGGCATTCGTCGCGGGCGCGTGAAAGTGGCGTGGGAAGAATCGTTCGGCTCTGCAGTTTTTCAGTTAGACATCACCGAGAAAGGGGTAGGATTTAAAGATGCTTACCTCAAAGTTTCAGAACCTTGGCTAAAGATCGCCTCGCTCACTGTGGGGATTTTCGACCGCCCTTTCGGCGATGAAATATCCTATTCTTCTTCCCGCAGAGAAAGTCCTGAAAGAACGGTGCTGTACCAAAAACTATTCCCCGACGAAAGAGATTTGGGCGCTATGGTAACGCTCGCCGCACCGAAAGGCTCGCCGGTGGAGGGTTTGAAGTTGGATGCAGGTGCATTCTGCGGAA
>WQSU01000172.1 GCA_009787675.1 Lentimicrobiaceae bacterium | reverse complement strand
GTTTTAACTCGGTAAAGGAAGGAACAGTGTAATTGGCTTCAACTCTGTTTGTAGCATCTGAAATAAGTGAGTCCAAATGGGAAGGTTTCACCAATTTAATCTCATCAAACAACAAATCTGTTCCGTTATCCAATACTTCATAAGTAGTAATAATAATCGTATCGGTAGAAACAAAAACGTTGCTGTAAGTAGGGTTTCCGGTTTGCCCGAAACGTCCGGTAAACAGTGACGGATAATCAATAACATCTGCAACTTGTCCGCCGGTCATTTGACTGAAAGGTCTCGGCTCATATTTTTTCTTTCCCGATGAATTATTCAGGAAGTACAACGTACCTTCGTTTACATTAAAAGTGCCGCCCCATTTTCCGGTAACATTTTCGCGACTGTGAACCGGCACGCTCAATTGGTTGGTTACAGCGCCTGCTACAAGTTTTTTGTTTTTAACGGGTCCAATCACTTCATAAATATGATCGTGTCCTTGAAAAGCGAGGTCTATATTCAACTCATCGAATAACGGCGCCATTGCGTTACGCCAAGTTCTGCCGTCGGAGTCGTTTTGGTGAGAACCGCTACCGGTATAAACAGTTTTGTGATAATAAACAAAACGCCATTTTATATTGGGATGAGCCGCAACCTCGTTACGCATCCAACTGGCTAAAGCGGTCATGTAAGTGTTGTTGCTGTACAATTCACTGTTGATAGCAAAAAATTGGACATCGCCATAGATATAGGAATAGGTACTGCCGGTGTTGTCGGCTGTTCCGAAACCTTCCGTATTAAAATGTTTTCTAAAATTTAGATTTGTTGAAACATCATGATTACCTTGAACAGGGGCAAAGGGCATTTTAAGAAAAATATCTTGCTGACTCTCTAAAAGTTGTTCCCATTCCCATTCGGCATTGGTTCCACCTGAGGTCTCCACTAAATCGCCGCAATGCAACCAAAAATCAATATTGGGATACCTGCTGAATCCGGCATGGGTGGTAGTTTGAGAAATATCGAACATTTCATAAGTATTGGCTTGTGGATCGGTAGTATAGCAAAACGAAAAAGGAGCTTTGGTAGCTTTTGCTGTAGTAAAAGTACCAATTTCGCTCCATGCGCCCTCTTTACCCACACGGAAAGAATAAGTGGTGTTGGGGGTTAAATCTGTAGCTAACGCTTTGTTTTCGGTATAAGATTTTTTCAAGTTATTGCCGGAAAACCCTGCCTCATTAACTAAATTGTTAGCAGAAACATTGTAATTTAAGTTGCTAACTTGTGTACAGGTAGCATTAATTGATTGCAAAGGCGTAGCAAAAGCGCTTTGGTTACTTACTTCACCTTGAACAATTTCTACTCTCCCGCCTGTCATTCCGGTATTTGTAAGCCAGTTGAACGCCATTTTGGTTTTCGGATCAGCATGAACATTCATTACAATATTATAAGGCATATCGTTTGCCTTTAAATTGTTAATGGCAAGTTCAAGCGCATCTAAAATTGTTTCAGACGGATTGGTAGCCTGAGCCGCTTTTGCACGTCTTTTCATTTCTGTGAAAGACGGAATCGTGTAGTTGGTTTCCACTTTTGTGTTTGCAAGCGCGAGCAAAGCATCTTGCCTTGGGTTTTGTGAAAACGCTGAAGGACTGATAAATAAAAGCCCTAACAATAGCAATATGCCGAAGCATATTTTTTTCTTCAAGTGTAGTTTTTTGTGCATAATAAATGTTTTATAAAATTATGCGGCAAAAAAGGCGCCCAAATATTACGCACCGGCTACAAGAGAAAGAAGTTTTAATTCAGTTTTTGTGATAATTTGTTTACTTTACTTCGGTTACTTCAAAAACTATTTGTCTTAGGTTTGACAACTGATAAAAAATATTATTTTTACTTAAAAAGCGTTTCATTTCATTTATTATTTCTTACATAAAACTTTTTTCCTTGGTAATCAAAAATAACATTGTGAAACCTTTTCAAAATATCAACTCCTATCACACCGTCAAAGTAGGCAAATTTTTCTTCCTGAGAAATTTCACCCCCGCCAATATATGAAATTCGCATAGTCGGCCGATTAAACATTATTTCACTTGAAAACAAATAGGATATGAGTGTTGGGTTGTTAATAAAGTTTTTATAATCAACTTTTTTTATTGTTTTATCAGCTACAACAGATGATCTTCCACCAAGATCAACATTAAAAACCAAGGGAATATTTTGATAAAAAAAGTTTTTAAAATCAGGTATATGAATCAGAAAATAGTGTTGTATTACCCCAAACCTGTTTTCATGCTTTTGAGAACTCATCTCAACGGCAATATAGGTGTCAATATCTCCAGGCAAAGTATTAGATAATGTAAGTGTTTCATTAACAAAATCTAAATTCACAATTCTACGTTCAAATAATTCAGCGCCAAGCTGAAACATATTATTCGTATGACAACGAATAGTATCCAGAATTAAATCATAATTGCCAACACTAAGGGTAATTTTTTTTTCACAATCTTTAAGATCAGGTACTTTAGGAAAAGTTTGGCATATTAATGAATCGGGCAATGAGGTAAATTTCTCTATTATTGAAGAAGGAAACATTGTTTTTGGGGCGCCATTATCAAGAAAAACATTAAAAATCCCATCAAATAGTTGAATTTGAAGATAAATTCTATCCCTTTGCAAATTGAAAGGGATAGTTGTAGTTTCTTCAATATTGCCATTTTGTATGGGTTGTGCATGCCCATTGAATTTGAAAAGAGCAAAGAGCAAAAAGACAAATAAAAATTTTTTTTTCATATAATTTTTTTAATATTTATGATGAATATTTATGATGATATATATCCTCAAGAGCAATTCAATTTAATATACTAATTTCAATAAACTCTTTTATTTTATACAAAAGGTCTTATAGCTGAAGACGCATTATAGTCTCCAATAGAGGCAGTGGTTTCTGAGAACCAGCCTAGTGCCAAGCATGAACACATTGCCCCGCAACAGTTTGTAATGTCGTCTTTTTTGCACATAAAAGTATACACATCTTTGCCACCTGTTAAACCATTCATTTCTTTTTTCATTTAGCCTATTTTCAGCTAATTTGTTTAATTTAAAATTTTTCATAAGTTTATCAAATTTAACGTTAATAATAAGTTTTTATTTGCTCATTTTAACTAAAACTTGCTTGCACATCAGACATGAGCTACCTTACCTGTTCAAGTCGCAAATTCAGTTTTTAACGGAGCGCCTTGTTTCCCTCTGTAGGGCGTTGTGCCTTAACTCAGCTGCTCTTTTTTTAGAAAAAGTTTGAGGGGTTTATTTTTTTTTGCCTCCCCGTCCTCTTAAACTTCATCAAAGCGAGGTTAACTATTTGCCGTTGGCTTTATCCAACGGGCTGAAAATGAAAAAAAATGGGGCTTTAGCCAAAGAAATATTGTGGCTAAAGCCTTATGAATTTGATTTATATTTTATTGTCCGTCAGTTAAAACTGACGGCAATTGGTTAAAACTGACGGCAAGTTTATCATCTAATTATCTAATCCCCAAATCCTCACCTCTCATTCCTCACCTCTCATTCCTCATCTCTCATTTCTCTCTTTCACCAATGCCACTCGCAGCCCGCAGTTGCTCGCCCGCTCGTTGGGTGAGCTCTTAAAGCGGCACGATACGCGACAGCCTTGCGCAATGCTGCGCCAACTACCTCCACGAAGGGCACGGTGGTACCCATACGCAGGTCCTGTAGGATCGGTGGAAGGACTGTAGTTGTAATATTCACCGTCAAACCAATCAAGACACCATTCCCAAACATTACCGCTCATGTCATAAATGCCGAGTTCGTTTTTCTTGAGTCTTCCTGTTTCGCGGGTCGAATTTTCTTCATTCCATGCTATTTTTACAAGGTTATCGCCGCCGCTATACACATAGCCTTTGCTCTTTTTGCCACCACGTGCGGCATATTCCCATTGTGCTTCTGTAGGAAGACTAAATTTATAACCTTTGGGTAATTGATTGGATAATAATTGGTTTAGATTTTCACAAAATGCTACACATTCGGTATAATTGATGTAATACATGGGGTACAGATCACCTTCGCCATGAAGTTCCAAATTGGTATTCACCGAATCGAGCTGCTGCTGTAGGGTGGTTCCCATAACTTTTTTCCATAGTTGTTGGGTAATCTGAATTTTACCTATATAAAAATCAGACACTGTGACACTGTGAGTGGGTTCTTCATTGGCGAAACAATCGTTGGGATTTGATGTACAGCCCATAGTAAATGTTCCCCCTTCCACAAAAATCATGTCAAAACCCATATCATCTATTTTGAAATAACGGATTTTTTCAGAAGAGAACTGAGGCGATAGCGTGCGAGCAGCGTTTTTTAAAGATATTAAATCAAACAGCGCTTTTGCAGGTTCCAAGGCAATGCGAAAGCCTACATTCGAGGAACGTGCTTCAGGTTCATAATGATAGCGCGTGGTTACACGAGAATGCCACGGCTTGAGATTCCAGCTACCACCGCGCAAAACGCGTTGGGTGCCGGATAGTGGTCCTTGCGGGTTGGTGGTTGAGCCGTAACTGTAGTAATCCTCTTCAAACCAGTCTCGGCACCATTCCCATACGTTGCCACTCATGTCGTAGATGCCGAGTACATTTTTAGCTTTTAATCCTGTTGCACGAATTCGGTTGTCGCTATTGCCCTCCCACCATGCTGCTTTACTTATCTTGTTACCTCCGCTATAGGTATAGCCTTGGTCTTTTTTTCCGCCCCGTGCGGCATACTCCCACTGTGCCTCTGTTGGAATTCTAAATTTGTAATTTTCAGGTAATTGTGTATATAACAATTGATTTATTTTTTCACAAAAAACTTTACACTCTTCATAGCTCACATAATACATGGGATATTGATCACCTTCACCATAAATGCCCCAATTGGGGTTGGCTAAATCGCGCTGCTGCTGTAGGGTTGTACCCATTACAGCCTGCCACAACTTTTGCGTGATGAGGAGTTTACTCATATAGTAATTTGAAAGTTTGACACTGTGGGCGGGTTTTTCAATCGTATCGCAATTCTTTTGTTCTGAGGTACAGCCCATTAAAAAGTCTCCACCCTCCACAAAAGCCATCTCAAATTTCACGTTGTTTACTCTAAAAGTAAGGTTTTTGCCTGAAGCGAGCTTGGAAGTGGTGTAATTACCTGTATATCCAAAAAAACCACTACCAGTTAATTTTGGCGGAGGTTCTAAAGCAAGGCGAAAACCATAGTTTGCCGTGTAGGCTGCAGGATCGTCTCTGTGGCGTGTTGCATTACGACAAGCCCACTCATTTTGATCCCAACTGCCGCCACGCAATACATATTCATTTCCTTTATCGGGTCCTTTTGGATTGACAGCAGGGCTACTGCTGTAATAATTTACGTTATATCGGTCTCTACACCACTCCCATACGTTGCCGCTCATGTCGTAAATGCCGAGTTCATTTTTTATTTTCTTTCCTACTTCATGAATTTTTTCCTCACTATTAGCGTCATACCAAGCCACTTCATTAGTATGATCACTTCCGCTGAAAGTATAACCTTTGCTCATTTTTCCGCCACGTGCGGCGTATTCCCATTGCGCCTCTGTAGGTATGCGAAATTTATAACCTTCCGGCAACAGATCAGACAATAAGTTATTCAGTCTGTTGCAGAAAATTTCACAGAAACTATAGCTTATAAAATATATAGGATAATTATCGCCTACACTACCAAGTGTCGTAATCACTTTGCTGTAATCTTCAG
>WQSU01000171.1 GCA_009787675.1 Lentimicrobiaceae bacterium | reverse complement strand
GTACAGAATTGGATGCTTTTAATGGTGTTACGGCGGGCGATCCGCGCCAATCGCCTAAAGCAGGAATGGCTATTGCTTTTGCAAATACCTCTGCCAATGGCAAATCCGTAGTATTCAAATTCCCCACTAAAGGATATTTTAATTTAACATTGAGCATGGCAGTTCGTAGAACAGCTACGGGATTTAATACACATCAATGGGAGTGGAGTTTAAATGGTGAAAACTACACACTTATAGAAAACAGCGCTACCTGCCCGATTACAACAAACGGTTTTGTGCTTACTACCTTAGATTTGAGGAGTATAGACGAATTAGATGATCAGGAGACAGTTTTTCTTCGTTTAACTTTCAATGGTTGCTCTGCTGCCACAGGGAACAATCGTATTGACAACATTACTTTACATGGAGTTCCCATTAACACTAACCATATCAATACCTTCGGAAAAAAAAACAATAGATTTATCGTTGCCCCCAACCCCACCCAAGGACAATTTCAAATCATTAATCATCAAAATTTTGATAACACTATTACTGATTATGTTATTTATAATTCATTTGGGCAAACAATAAAAACGGGAAACTTAGATGATACTTCAGTCATTGATATTTCCCACCAACCGAATGGGGTGTATTTTTGTAAAATTGGCGGGGAAGATTTGAAGATAGTGAAGTATTAATGAGAAAAGTAGGCGATCACTATTTCACTGTCTTTACAATCGCCTCAACATCACGCAAATAATTGCGTTTTTCCTCTTCCGGCGCATATACAAAACCATCTACGGAAATTACATTTTCGCCGGTTCTATCCATAAAAGAAAAGTGGTAGAAAGGTCCACCCATTTTATCGCCTACACTTTCCCAAAGCCCTCTCAATTCAACTCCTGTAAAAGTTCCAACAGAAACATGATTATTGAATAACGGAAATGGCGCTACCTCTGCCACAATGGGATAGGCGCCAAGTACAGCCCCGGGAATATAGGCTTTGGTTTTCTCGTTTCGCGCATTTACTAACCCGCTTTTAGACAAATCATTACCTGAAGTTTTGTAGATGATAATAAACCTGTCGTTACGAACTGTTTTAAAGCGAAGCCACATAAAATCCTCTTCTTCGCGAGCTATACTGTAAGTATTTGGTATTGTAACGCTTACGCCAAATTTATCTCTTATTTTTTTCTCAATGAAACCATCTTTATTACTTGCTGCAGCATTCTGAACTCTTTTTAAGTCATTATTATAAAGCGCATTAAGAATTTCGTCTTCGTTTTGCATGAAAAGCAAAATTAAACTGTCCATATCGTTACCTCTTAAATAGACGTAAGTTTGTGGTTTAGTCCAAAGATTTTCATCGATATTAAAGGTGTTTGAAGAATAGTTTGGGTTCATATCAAAACGTACAATATTTCTATGTCGCTGAAAATAAGAAGTAAAATCTTTATTATCAAAATATAAAAGGTCAAACATCGGTTCAATTTGATTGAGAGCGGGTTGCGGCTGCGTAAGCACTTCAACAATGTAGTTTTGAGCCTCTTCGGAAATATATTTCTTGTCTAACACCAAAATCACCTCACCGGCTTTACCAATAGAATAGTTATCTACCTTTATTCCTTTTACGCCACTTTTTTTACATGAAAAAAGTAAGGAAGTTGCTAATAGCAAACATGCTAAATAAAAAATCTGTTTTTTCATAATTACAATGATTAATTTGTTTAAAGTTAAAAGTTTACCGACTTAAAACTGAGTAAAAGTACGGTTTACAAAAAAATATAATTTTGCAAACCGAAACATAAACGTTTCATAGCTTACAAAAATTGTATGAACGAGAATTATTAAACCGTAAGCGTTACACAATCTTTCCAAACAAATCGTAGCTCTCTGCTCTTTCGATTAAAACAGAATAGAACTCTCCTATTTTGAGTTGCTTATCTGCATTCACAAACACCAAATTATCCACTTCCGGCGAGTCAAATTCAGTGCGCCCTACATAAAAGTCTTCTTCTTTTCTGTCCATTAAAACGCGCATGATCTTGCCTGTTTTTGCTTGGTTATGTTGCAGTGAAATAGTTTCTTGCAATTCCATAATTTCTCTTACACGGTGGTTTTTTTCTTTGGTTTTCACAGGGTCGCCAAGTTCAAAGGCGGCAGTACCTTCTTCGGGAGAGTAGGCGAATACACCCAAGCGTTCAAAACGAATCTCCTTAACAAATTCCACCAATTCGTGGTGCTCTTTGCGGGTTTCTACGGGGTAGCCGGAGATTAATGTGGTGCGCAACGCTATTTCAGGAACAGTGTTACGAATGGTTTCCAAGAATTTGTAAACCTGCTGTTTGCTGCTTCCGCGCTTCATACTTTTCAGCACCGAATCGCTGATGTGCTGCAATGGAATATCCAAATAGCGGCAAAATACTGAAAATTCGTTTATTACGTCCAAAATTTCGTAAGGGAAACCCATGGGGTAGGCATAATGTAACCGAATCCATTCTAATCCTTTTATATTGGCGAGTTTACGCATCAGTTTGGCTAACGTACGTTGTTGATAAATATCAATCCCATAATACGTTAAATCTTGTGCAATGAGTAACAATTCTTTAACGCCCTGCTGCGCCAACATTTCTGCCTCTTGTACAATCATTTCCATCGGTTTCGACACTTGTTTTCCTCGAATGAGCGGAATGGCGCAAAAAGAACATTCCCTATCGCAACCTTCCGAAATTTTTAAATAGGCATAATGTTTTGGGGTGGAGACCACTCGTTCCGGTGATTTAAGCAAATCAAAGTCTTTTTCATTCAACAACTTATGTAATTCCGAAAAACTAAAGAACCCATCAGCTTCCGGAATCATTCCTTGCAAGTCTTCTTTATATCGTTGTGCTAAACATCCCACTACAAATACTTTACCCACCTCGCCTCGCTGTTTGCGCGCAATATGTTGAAAAATCTCATCAATAGATTCTTCTTTGGCATCGTGAATAAAACTACAAGTATTAATAACAACAATATCAGATTTTTGCGTACTTTCAAAAACGACTTCGTGTCCTTTTTCTTTCCACTTGGCGGCAAGCACTTCCGAATCTACTGTGTTTTTTGAGCAACCTAAGGTGATGATGTTGATTTTCATAAGTAAAATAAATGCGGCGAAAATATAAGATTTTCTTTTTACCAATAAAACTATTTCTTTGCATAACTCCTTATTCTTTGTGCCTCTGTGTTAAAATATGTTATTGTTTTTTCTATTTTCGCATTCCTCTTGTTATCATAAAAACATAACGTATATCTATCGTATTATGAGAAGTTTTGGAAGCGACAATCATTCGGGTATTCACCCAACCATTTTAGAATCTATAAATAAAGCCAATGAAGATCACACTTGTGCATACGGGGATGATGTTTATTCGGAAAGGCTGCAAAAAAAAGTGGAAGATATCTTTGGAGCAAACGCTACTATTTTTCCCACTTTTAACGGAACCGGCGCCAATGTTTGCGCACTACGCGCTTGCGTGCAGCCGTTTCACGCTATTTTATGCCCCGACAGTGCGCATATCTTTGTGGATGAATGTGGTGCACCGGAATTTCTGACCGGCGCTGCACTGAAAGCCATCCCCACACCGAACGGAAAAATAACGGTAGAAATGTTAGAACCATTTTTGGATGCCTTTGGTTTTGAGCATCATTCGCAACCCAAAGTATTGTACATTTCACAAGCCACCGAATTGGGAACCATTTACAATGCGGAGGAGATCATAAAACTCGCTAACTTTCTACATTACAACAAGATGTATCTTCATGTAGATGGTGCACGATTGGCAAATGCCGCTGCCACTCTACATTGTTCCTTAAAAGAGATTACAACAGATTGTGGTGTGGACATTCTTAGTTTTGGCGGTACTAAAAACGGAATGTTGATGGGCGAGTCGGTCATCACATTTCGCCCTGAATTGGCTGAAAACATGAAATATATAAGAAAGCAATCCACGCAACTGTTTTCTAAAATGCGATTTTCATCTGCACAATTTTTAGCTTATTTTCAAAATGATTTATGGCTATATAACGCTTTGCATGCCAACAAAATGGCACAACTGTTACGAAAAGAAATAGCCGAAGTTGCCCCTTTTGAATTTACACAACCCACGGAAGCCAACATTATTTTGGTACGCTTCCCCACCACCCTCATCACGAAAATGCTAAAACACCATTTTTTCTATGTATGGAATGAGAAAACACAGGAAATCAGATTAGTAACTTCGTGGGATACCACGGAGGAGGATGTGGAAGGGTTTGTGGAAGATTTGAGAAAAAATCAATAACATAAATTTATAATATTCACTCTTGAATATTTAAGATTTCATATATTTTTGCACCCGCAAACAATCTCGCATGAATAAGTTTTTATCTTTTTTCCTCACCTTCATTACCATTGTAAGTTATAGCTGTAAATACAACAAAACCACTTCCGATGCTTACGGCGTATTTGGCGCCACCGAAATCACCGTTTCTTCAGAAAGTAACGGTAAAATGCTTTGGTTCGATGTGCAAGAGGGCGAAAACTACAGGCAAGGCGAAAAAGTGGGCTGTATTGATACCGTGCAAATATATCTGCAAATTAAACAGTTAGATGCCTCTATTGGGGCAACTATGGCACGACGCCCAGACCTGCCCTCGCAAGTGCGTACCCTTTACAATAAATTAGAAACCTTAAACAAAGAGAGAAACAGAATTGCAACTCTGGTGGAAGCTAACGCCGCCTCCAGTAAGCAGTTGGATGATATTGTTGCTGAAATTGACATCACTAACAGCCAAATTGCCGCCATGGAATCCAATTTAACCATTACTAACAAAGCGATTATGGAGGAGGTGGAAGCCATGCGGTTTCAAAAACTGCAACTGCAGGATGCACTCACGAAATGCCATATAAAATCACCCATCACAGGCACGGTGCTCAAAAAATATATTGAGCCCAATGAGTTGGCGTTTCAAGGGAAGCCGCTCTTTAAAATTGCTGACCTTGCCAACATGTTCATCAAAGTCTATATTACGGAAGATATGTTGTCCACCATCTCACTCGGACAACCGGTGGATATTCATATTGATATGCCTGATAATGAAGAGAAAACGATTAACGGTGCAGTGTCATGGATTTCTTCTAAGGCGGAGTTTACGCCCAAGATGATTCAAACCAAAAACGAGCGCGTGAATTTGGTGTATGCGGTGAAAGTGTCGTTTAAAAATGACGGCTCTGCCAAAATTGGGATGCCCGGCGATGTAAAGTTTAAATAATGAAAGATGCCCGCCATTAGCATAGAAAATATTTCCAAACAATATGGTAAAGTGAATGCTTTATCAGAAATTAGTTTTGAAGTACATGAAGGTGAAGTGTTTGGGCTTATCGGTCCTGACGGCGCCGGAAAAACAACACTTTTCAATATTTTGGCTACACTGCAACTCCCATCTTCCGGAAATGCCACATTATTAGGCTATAATGTCATTGCTGACTACAAAAAAATACGCAAAGAGATTGGCTACCTGCCCGGAGTATTTTCCTTGTATCCTGACTTGTCTGTATATGAAAACCTGCGTTTCTTTGCCACGATGTACGGCAGTAACATCAAGGAAAACATCCACTTAGTTGCTCCCATTTGGAATCAACTCTCGCCTTTTAAAGAGCGACAGGCAGGACGTCTCTCTGGTGGTATGAAACAAAAGTTGGCGCTTTGTTGTGCGCTGATTCACAAACCAAAAATCCTTTTTCTGGATGAGCCTACTACCGGCGTTGACCCCGTGTCGCGACGAGAATTTTGGAATCTACTGAATGAAATTAAGAAACAGGGCATTGCCGTATTGGTCTCC
>WQSU01000170.1 GCA_009787675.1 Lentimicrobiaceae bacterium | reverse complement strand
ATTGATGCTCACCCCTATCAACGATGAAATAACAGAACGCGAACCTTACAACGGTTACTTGGTATATCAAGGCGGCGTGCCTGAGGTGGAAGAGTTTGTTAGGGCTGTTAGAAAGTAATTTAAAGTTTACGGTATAAAGAATCAATTCATAGTTTCTAATTCCTATTTTTTTCTATTTTCGCGCCCCGTTTTCAGCCCGAATGGCGGAATTGGTAGACGCGCTACATTCAGGGTGTAGTATTCGCACGGATGTGCAAGTTCGAGTCTTGTTTCGGGCACTAATTAAACCGTTAATAATTTAATCTACAAAACTATTGGCGGTTTTTTATTTATGGAATAAGGTTTGAAGTTGATCATAAATTAATTCAGAAAAACCAAAAGCATTTGAAGATTATTAAGTTTAAAAATTAGTTTATTGTTATTAAATCCGTGCCATCTGCATGCTACTTCATATTTTGCACACAGATAACACGGATTTAACTAAATGTTCACAAAATTTTTCTCCTTACATCTTTTCCAAAGTATTTCCCACTAAGAATAGCGCTGCAATACCTATAATAGGATACAACTCCGCAAATACGATCATAATCATACTGCGTCCGAACATGTCGTGCCCTTCGCCAATTCCTTTGATACCGTTAGCACCTACTTGTGCCTGACGAATAGCGGAAATAATGCAAAGTATTCCTAATGTTACACTTACAGAAAAAATAGCAACTGCCTGAGGGTTGGAAATGGTGGATACTAAATAATCGGAAAGCAAAAAGTAGCCCAGAAAGCCATAAAGTCCTTGTGTTCCTGGTAAAGCGGATAGAATCATGTAGTTTCCAAATTTGTCAGGATTCTTTTTCAACGCTCCAATCGAAGCGTTTGCAGTGATGGTTACTCCATAAATACTCCCAAGTCCTGAAAGCGTTAGCATGAGTCCGATGCCAATGTAGGCTAATAGAATAGGTTCCATAGAAATGTTTTTTTAATTATTAATTTGTTATTGTTTATTATTAAATGTTTAATGTTTAAGGTGGATGGGTTTATAGGTGGATAGGTGTAATTCTTAATTCGTAATTCGTAATTCTTAATTCCTAATCGTCCATTGTTAATTTTTTAAACGGCGTATAGGCTTTCCCGCCGCCCTCAAATCCTACATTGTTGTAAAATTCAACAAAGGTAAGACGTATGGGATGAATGAAAGCGCCTAAGCTGTTGATTAGTATGTTTATAGTATGTCCAAAGAGCAGGATGATGATCATCACTAATTCTCTTGCAATAATGATGTCAGGGGCTAAGCTCATGGCAAGTTGGTTAAACACCAAACCTAACACCGCTCCTGAAATGCCCAGCGCAAAAAGACGGATGTAGGAGAGGATATCGCCCAAGATTCCCGACAGTTTATTGTATATCCCAAACAATCCAGAGCCAATGCTACCGGGCACGCCCCGCAAGCCTTTGGCAGGATTATTGAAAAACAGCATCAGAAAACCGCCGACTGAAAGCACAAATATGTAAATATTAGTATGATAACTAAGAGATATGATCTCTTTTTTTGCCATAAAAAAGACAGCAGTGCCCAAAATGGCGATCACCCAACCGAAGGTATCAAGGGAATAGAAGAATCCAAAGCGCATCCATCTTGTTATCGCTTTGATAAAGAGTGCATATACAATTTGTATGCCTCCAATAACCAAAGCAAACATAAAGAGTTGCTCGGAACTCATAATAACGCCTTTCAAAGGAAGTAACCAACTCCATTTTACCACATTATGATCATCAAGGAAAGGGATACCAAAGAATGTGCCGCTCACAAAGCCAAAGATCATAGTGCCTAAGCCCAAATAGGTGAGCAATTGCCCTGCCGAGCGCATAAAGCCCTCTTTTGAACGCCGTAAAAACATGGAAATCAAGAAGAGGAGTAAGCCGTAGCCGCAGTCGCCCAAACAAAGCCCAAAGAAAATGGCATAAAAAGGCGCAAAGAAAGCCGTCATGTCAAAGGCATGATAATTGGGTCTATCGTAAAGATTGCCAATCATTTCAAAAGCACGAGCAAAGCGGTTGTTCTTTAGCTTGATAGGGGGATTGTCTTCAGGCGTTGGCGTTGAAACATTAAAATAGATAGCTTCATTTTTCAGTATATCAGAAGTTTGAGGTTCTGTCTCTTCAGGAACATAACCTTCCAAAATCATTAACTTTTCGCCTGCCACAGCATTTCCGCTCAATTCTACTTGTTCAAAGTTGATTTGATCATTAACTATTTTTTCATAATAATACAACGTCTCAATTTCTTCTTGAGCAATTCTTGTTAATTCATTTTCAATCTCTTGGCGGCGTTTTTCAATTTCGTTTAAACTTTCATTCCAACCTGATATTGATTTTTCGGAAAATCGAACGTGCTCAGCCTCAATATGTGGCACGCCCGAAGTTTGCGTGAAAGTGGCAAAAAAGATTTGTGATGCGTTCTCTGTCAATATAATAGCATTATATTCTTCAAACCATTGCTCATCAAATTTCGATTTGGAGGTAACGTGAATATTGGTGTGCCAACCTTTTGTAGCAAGACGCGTTATGGCATCGGGTTCAAAACTTCCTAAAGGCGCAAGTCGCAGTAGTTCTTTTTGAATTCCCTGTTTGTCTAAATTAAGTGTCTCTTTTTCAGCAAATAGCGCTTCTGATTTTTCCAATATTTGATCGCCGGAAAGATTTTTATTCAGCGCTTTGAGTTCTTTAATTCTATTTTCTGCATTGATGCTTTTGAGCGTGCGGATAAGATTCTGATAGCGTTTTTCCAACTTCATGAGTTCAAGCAAATTGCTGCTCTCTGCCACCATACCTTGTTGTTTCTGCACGATATGTACAATGCCCAACTCTCTCAATTTGAGTAAAAAAGATTGATAATCTTTGTGGTAAATCAAGAAATCATACTTTTTCATTTTAACAATCATGCCACATCCTCCTTTCCTGCTGCTTTGTCGAGAAGTGTCCTCATAATTTTTTGGGATGATTTAGAGAGACTTTCTTCATCTTCAAGGTATCTTTTTATTTTACGAATGGCATCTGAATATCCGGGAATTTGCACTTTTTCAAACAGATTTACCTTTTGGGTTGTTTTTTTGCGAGCATATTCCAATTGTTTCAGTTTCAACTGTTCCACTTCTGCTTTGATGCCGTTTTCCGCCAAGTTTTTCAACAATATTATGCCATCGGCAAACCATATTGGTGCATGGAAACGGCTATACGATTTCTGTTCAAAAATTACAGTTCCGAAAATTGGGAGCAACACACCTGCCACTTTCTTGGTTTCAATTGTTACATCTTTTACCACTATCAGCGTGGGGTCAAACTCATTCCACAAACCGGCAAGATGATCATATTTTTTCAACTGTTGCTCTAATTCATTCTCCAATTCAATTACGTGATCTTTTGTGCGTTTCACTTCCAATCGTAAAGCGCTCTCTTTACTTTTTATAGTTGGCAATGCTCTAACCCGAACTTTCAATTGCTTTTCAAGCAATTGGAGTGAAGTTTTGTTGTATTGAAATTTTATTGCCATTTTGTAAGTTTTCTAATAATTTTTATATCAATTAGTTGCGTTTTTCCAATATTTGTTCACCAATTCCTGTTTAATATTTACTTCTTCCGGTGTAAAATATTTAGCAAAAAGTTCCCAAGCCACTTCCAGCATTTCGGTGGTATCCAAATTCACGTCAATGGCAAGCAACTCGCGAGAATAATCTTTAGCAAAAGCCAAAGTACGTTCATCGTATTGCGTTAAGTCAAAGCCGTTTTCCATTTTGGTACGTGCATTGGAAGCGTCGGCGTAAAGACGCACAGCAGCATTCATTACCTGAGGGTGGTCTTCTCGGGTTTTCTTCCCAATCACCAATTGTTTGAGGCGCGACAAAGAGCGGAAGGGGTCAATGATCACTTTTCCTGTGTCGGTATCTCGGCGCAAATACAGCTGACCTTCAGTAATATAACCTGTGTTATCAGGAACGGCGTGGGTAATATCTCCGCCCGACAATGTGGTTACGGCAATAATAGTAATAGAGCCTCCGTGAGGGAATTGCACTGCTTTTTCGTAAATTTTCGCTAAATCGGAATACAACGAGCCCGGCATCGAATCTTTAGAAGGAATCTGGTCCATGCGGTTTGACACAATTGCCAAAGCATCAGCATAGTTCGTCATGTCTGACAAAAGCACCAACACTTTTTCGTGTTTTTCATAAGCAAAATACTCAGCAGCGGTGAGCGCCATATCGGGAATCAGCAACCGTTCAACAGACGGATCTTCGGTAGTGTTGATGAACGACACTATGCGGTCTAACACGCCGGCATTGCTGAACGTGTTTTTATAGTACAAATAGTCATCGTTGGTCATTCCCATGCCGCCCAAAATAATTTTGTCTGATTGCGCATGCAGCGCCACCGAAGCCATCACTTCGCTGTAAGGTTGGTCGGGGTCAGCAAAAAATGGAATTTTCTGACCGGTAACCAGCGTGTTATTCAGGTCAATTCCGGGAATGCCTGTAGCCAGCAATTCAGAGGGCTGCGCGCGTCGCGTCGGATTCACAGAGGGACCGCCAATCTCCACTTCAACCCCCTCTGGTTGTGGTCTTCCGTCAATAGGATCTCCGTATGCGTTGAAGAATCTGCCCACCAGTTGGTCGCCCACTTTGAGCGTGGGCGCTTTGCCCATAAAAATTACTTCCGCATTGGTGGGAATCCCTTCAGTTCCTCCAAATATCTGTAATACAACCTCATCACCATCAATCTTCACCACTTGCGCCAAACGTCCGGAAACTGTTGCAAGCTCTTCATTAGTAATGCCTTGCGCTTTCAAAGAACAGGTGGCTTTGGTAATCTTTGTAATTTTTGTGTATATTTTTTGAAATGCTTTAGCCATTTTTCTCTTTTTAAAAGGTTTACATTATACAGTTTCTTTTTTCGGATGTTTCTCCAACTCCTTTTCTAATTGCTTAAGACAGTGATTAAAATCATCGCTTTCGAAATGAGAATAGTTCATCTGTTTGCAAATATTAATCAGTTTTCGGAAAAATACACTCACATCATCAAAATGCTCAAAAATGAAATCCATGTTGCAGATTTTTATAATCAAATCCACCATATATTTTTGACGGGACATCGGCGTAACGGCGTCAATTTTGTCAAAAGCGTCTTGTTGAAGAATCACAAAATCAATCAATTCCGATTTCCAGAAGGTTTGGTGGTAGTCAATCGGCACGCCGTCATCTCCCAAAATATTGATCTGTTCTGCAATCTCTTTCCCTCTAACCATTCTTTGCCTGATGTTGTGTACTTCTCCTATCCATTCAGAATTAATATGTTGTGCAATATATTCCTGAAACTCGGAATATTCAAGATATTTGGAGTAAGAATCAATGACATTAATGGCGGGGTAGCGTTTTTTGTCTGCGCGTTCCTGTTCAAGGGCATAGAAGCAGCGCGCCACCTTTTTAGTATTCTCTGTAACAGGCTCTTTCAAGTTTCCACCGGCAGGGGAAACTGTACCGATAAAAGTAGTTGAGCCGGTTTCACCGTTGTTCAAAACCACATATCCGGCGCGTCCGTAGAAATTAGCGATAATTGCCGACAAGTCCATAGGGAAAGCATCGGGTCCGGGCAGTTCTTCCAAGCGGTTCGACATTTCGCGTAATGCTTGCGCCCAGCGGGAGGTTGAATCTGCCATCAACAACACTTTCAACCCCATCGCTCTGTAAAACTCCGAAATTGCCATCGCCGTATAAACGGAGGCTTCACGGGCTGCCACCGGCATATTGGAAGTGTTGGCAATAATAATAGTTCTTTCGGAAAGTTTTCTACCTGTATGAGGGTCAATAAGATGCGGATATTCGGCGAAGATTTCCACCACTTCGTTAGCGCGTTCCCCGCAGGCAGCCATAATCACAATATCCACATCGGCTTG